>JAISGL010000074.1 GCA_031263125.1 Opitutaceae bacterium
GCCGTCCACGGGCAAGATGCCCGTGCTACTCGATCCGGCGGCTTCGCCGTCAGCGGGCGGGACGCCCGCTCTACTCCAGAATTGGCGGCATGCCCTGTCCCGTTTTTGAGATGCGCCCAGATGAAATCATCATTAGGCTTTTCAGTTTCATTTTTTCCGTTCTTCGCATCCTTTGCGTCCTTCGCGGTTAATTTTTTGGGTTGTGGAGATGGAGTGGTTTTTAATTCACCACGGAGGGCGCGGAGAGCACGGAGAAATGCTTTCGATTCGGTGTCCTCCGTGGTGAATTGATCTGGATTGGGTTGTTTCATGGGAGAGGGGAGCGCGGGGGTTACTCCTCGTAGACACGGATGGCGAAGAGGGCTGCCGGGATGGTCGGGGTGGGGTGCGCGACTTCGATGCGGAGGGATGTTGTCGTGAGGGGGGCGGGGAGGATGTGCTCGCGGAGGGTGTGGTGGTTGTTTGTCACTTCGACGAGGGGGCGGGCGGTGGCGGCGTCGGTGATTTTGTAGGCGGATACGCAGAAGGGCATGTCGCTTTCGGGGTGGCCCATTTGCACGGATTCCATCGGGTGGTCGAAGTCGGTGTCGAAGGCGAGCACGATGCGGCGGATGCGTTGCGGGTTGTCCCAAGTGAGCGTGACGGCGGGCGCGGGGTCTTCCGGCGCGGCGACCCAGGCGTTGGGAGAGGCGACGGGGCGCGCGATTCCGTTGACGAGGTTTTCGACGGCGTAGAGCGCGATGGGCGGCTCGATGGCGCAGGCGAGGTTTTCACCTTTGGGGCGGCGTTGCGGGAGCCAGAACTCAAAGGTGTCGATGCCGGAGCCGGGCGGGGGCGTTTGCACGGGGGTCTTGGCAACGGCTTTGTTGACTTCGTGCGTAAGGGCGAGGATGCCGGTGACGCGTTGGTCGGAGATCGCGGTTTCGACGAGCGGGTTGGCGTGGATGATGTAGAAAACGTAGCAGGGATTTTCGATTTTCGATTCTCGATTTTCGATTGGGCGCTGCCGCGCCAAAGAGGAGGCGGCGGAGGGGGCGGGATCGGGGAAGTCGAGGACGAGGGGGGAGTCGCCGGGGGGGAGGGGGATTTCGCGGGTGGCGAGGGTGGTGTCGGGGGTGTGGTTGGCGGGGTTGCTGCTGATGCGCAGTTCGGCACGGAGGGTCGTGGCGGCGGAGGCGCGGACCTGGCAGGTGACGCGGGGCGCGGGGCCGGGGGCGAGGGGGAGCATCATCGCCCACGAGGCGTCGAGGCGGCGGTATTTGCCGTTGGGGGCGAGCGCGGCGAGGGCGAGCGTGCTGGTGGCGGCGAGTTTCGCCTTGGGGGCGAGGTCGGCGGGGTCGTTGAGGGCGACGCCGGGGATGTACTGGCCGCGTTTGAGGAGTTCGCGCTGGAGTTCGGTGATGCGGGAGGGCGCGGCGATGTCGCGGGGGAGGAGGTTGTGTTTTTTGCAGAGCGCGGCGGCGAGGCCGACGGCGGCGGAGTTGTGTCCGCAGGTGGCCATGACGCGGGTGGAGCCGTAGGCGACGTGCGAGGCGCTGATGATGCGTCCGGCGAGGAAGAGGTTTTTGATGTTGCGGCTGTACATCGTGCGGTAGGGGATGGGGTAGACGCCTTTGGCGTGATATTGCGTGCAACCGTCGGTGGGGTTGTAGACGCCGTCGGCGGGGTGGAGGTCGATGGCCCAGCCGCCGTAGGAAACGTCGTCGGGGTGCGGGGTTTGGGCGATGAGTTCGTGCTGGGTGAGCATGTGGTCGCCTTCGAAGCGGCGGCTTTCGCGTTTGCCGGCGAGGGCGCCGACCCATTCGAGGGTCATGGTTTCGGCTTCGGGGAAGATGCCTGAGTTTTTGATGTGGTGCCAGACGCCGTAGATGACGCGCCAGAGTTCCCATTTTATTTCCTCGGTGTCGTGGACGGTGTCCATGAGGCCGCCGTATTCGATCCACCAGAGTTTGCAGCCTTGTTCGGCGGTGGAAAAATCCTTGTAGCGCGGGATTTTTGTGATGTCGGCGAGCGCGAAGGAGGGGGGCGTGAATGTCACGGGGCGGCCGGTGTCGCGCGAATAGAAGTAGAGTGAGTGGCCGAGGAGTTCGCCGGACGCTTCGGCGGGGGCCATGCCTTCGCCGAATTCGGCTTTGCCTTCGGCGCCCATGCGGAAGGCGGCTCCGGCGAGGTAGCCGATGAGGCCGTCGCCGGTGGCGTCGCAGAAGAGCGGGGCGGCGATGAGGTATTCGGTGGCGTTTTGGGGGTTGAAGGCGCGGATGGAGCGGATGGCGTCGGGGGCGGATTTTTCGAGGTCGTGGATGACGGTGTTGAGGAGGAGCGTGATGTTGGGTTCGCGCGTGACCATTTCGAGGAGGAGGGCGTCGACGAAGACGGGGTTGCCTTCGCGGTTGCGGTGGGTGTTCTCGACCATGAATTCGTCGATGACGCCGCCTTCGCGCGCCCAGCGGTTGTTGTTGCCCATGTGCGAGGTGGCGCCGAGCATCCAGAGGCGGACTTCGCTGGAGCCGTTGCCGCCGAGGACGGGGCGGTCCTGCACGAGCGTGACTTTGAGGCCGGCGCGGGCGGCGGAGATGGCGGCGCAGACTCCGGAGAGGCCGCCTCCGCCGACGACGAGGTCGCAGGCGAGCGTTTTTGAGACGAGGGGGCGTCTTGCGGAAGAGGGAGAGGATATAATCATGATTTAATATAAAAGTGTGTGTGTGTTGTTTTTTTAACTGTGGATGGTCGCAAGCATAAAGCCGGCGCGTGCTTTTGCACGCGGGTGTGTTGCATGCAGGTTATGCGGGGGAGGAGGGGGATTTTCATATTACAAGCGATGCGTGCCTTTTTTCGCGAATGACTTTTTTTCACCGTTTTTGTTTATATAATCCACATGGCAGCCGGCGGGGATTTCGAGGACGCCGGCGCCGTCCCGTGAAAGTTTCAATGTGATTTTTCCCTCTTTGACCGGGAACCCGATGTCTGCCCATTGCAAATCCATCAAGTCGGGCTGGATGGTGTAATGATTGGGTTGCGTGTCCGACTGGCCGAAGCCAGCCAGGCCGTGCAGCACGGCGACGATGCCGGGCACGCCGTTGGCGCCGTGACAGAGGCTTAAACCGAAGGGGCGTTTATAAAATGCAAGCTGCCCGTCTGATGTCTTTTTATATGAAAAATTTTCGGGAACGCGCGAGTGTCCCTGGTCGAGCCAGTCCCCGAAGACGGCGAACAGGAATTCCCACATCTCGCGCACGCGGCGGGCTTTTGCATAGGCCAGAAACTCATAGCCTTTCTCATAGCTCACGTCGTCCCTGTAACCGGGAATTTCCGGCAGCGCCGCGAACAGGCCGGCGTAACGGTTTTCCGGGAAAATGCCGGCGAGCACCGCCCAGAATTGCGCGTGGTGGGAAATGCGCGTGTCAAGGTTTCCCTTTTGGGTGTAACCATTGAGAAACAGCCCGCGGGTTTCGTCCCAAAAGCATTTGAAGATGGATTCGCGGAGCGTCTCCGCCTTGGACTGCCAGTGCTGCGCCGATTTTTTGTCGCCCCATTTTTCACAGAATCCGGCGCCGATTATATAATTATAATAAAGCATTATCTGCGCATACGCGGGGGCGCCGAACTGGTCAGGCCCCTGCCTTGTCGACCAGCCGGGGACAAAGCCCCACGTGCCGCCGGCGGCGGCGGAAACAAAGCCGCGCTCATCCTGCAATGTCTCGTAGAGCCGCAGCAATTGTTCGATGCGGTCGCGATATGACAGGATGGTGTTGAAATCGCCGTAACGTTTGTAATGGTGGCTGAAACCGACGAGGGCGTGCAGCGGGTAATCGGGGATTCCGAGGTCCGCCTTTTCCGGGTTCAGCGGGAGCATCGCCACGGACAGGCCGTTGAGGGAAACCTGTTTGTCCGAAAATACATAATCGCCGCCGAGCGCGCTCACGACGGCGTCCATGGACCAGGGGAGATAATCGCGTTTTATGCCGTCGAGGTAAAATCCGTGCATGCCGGTGTGCAATGACGCGACCGATGCCCGCCAGATATTGTTCATCCGCGCGTCGTCGCATTCGAATGACATTTGGAAATCGACCGGCCATAATCTGGCCGCGAGCGCGGGCATTGTTATTTCACATTCGCCGTCGCATGTTATTTTTATATAACGCACCGCCCTTTCGGGGAGCGTGATTTGTTTTTCAATGTCCGACAGCGTGTATTGTTCGATGGGGCGTTGCTCGAAATTTTTCGGGTTTTCATTCAGAGCCTCCTCCGGGCTTTCGCCGACAAAGGCCGTGATGCTGCCTTTTCCTTTTGCGGTGAAGGACACGCGGCCAACTTCAAGGTGGAAAAAATCCACCAGCACATATCCGTTTTTGCGGATGATTATTTTCCCATTTTCAACAACGGCGTTCCTGAGCGGGGCGATGGACGCGGGATTGATGAGCGCGGTCATTTCCGGGTCGGCCAGAGGGGTTTTGTCCGCCGCGCCGAACACCGGGGATGTCTCGGCGAAATTCCAGCCGGCGCCGTCCAGACTTGACTGCCAGCCGTCGGCGGAGGGCTGGTTGCCAATCGTGATTTTTAGCGCGGGCAGGCCGGCGGCGGATTCGATTTCGAATAACAAAATGGATTTGCCTTTGGGCAATTTTATTGGGTTGCCGGCGCCGGGCGCCGGGGTGTCAGCCACCGGGGCGCCGTCCAAAAATACTTTTGCCGCGCCCGTGGATGTCCATTCGGCGATGGTTTCGGACGGGAGGATCATTTCTTTTCGGAAGAGGGTTTTCGATGATGGCGCGTAGAATTTGCCGGGGTAGCCGACATTCACGCAACGCGCGGCGGATTCCGCCCTGCGCTTTTGTTGCAAGTGGGCGGAGAGCTGGCCGGGGTGCCAGATATATTCGCCGGCGGCGGCGCGCGCCGGGGCTTTGTATATTGTCACCGCGGGGTCCAGCAGCGGGCTGTATTGAATGTCACGGGACGGGAGCGCCGGCGCGGGCAGGAGCGCCGAAAATGTCGCGAGGCAAATAATGAATTTTTTCCGTTTCATATTTTGTGGATGCGGCCGAACCAGAGCATGAGCCAGGCGGCGAGGTGGAGGAAGGCCATGAGGGTGAACCAGAGGCCGTAGCCGCCGCCTTGCACGGCGTGGAGGAGGGGGCCGAAGAGGGTGTCGACGGCGCGGTCGAGGAATCCGGTGGCGGCGGCGGTGGCGCCAGCGGGTTTGAGCATGGAGGAGATGAGGGTGTTCATTATTATTCCGCCGACGGTGCTGCCGGCGGCGACGACGCCGAAGACGGCGCCGAGGCAGGATTTCGGGACAATATCAACGACGAGCGAGGAGATGTTTATAAGCCATGCGAGGGCGGCGATGATGGTGGCGGCGGCCAGCCACGTGGCGGCGACGGGGCCGGCGGCGCGGGCGACGAGCAGCGAGAGGGGCATGAGGAGCGCGCAGCCGAGCATGATCCAGAGGCGGCTGGCGGCGGGCGCGAGGCCGCGTTTTATCAAATGGCCCGAGAGCACGCCGCCGAGGACCGAGCCGATGCCGGCGGCGGCATACACGGGCCACATCATGGTGAGGCCGCCTTTTGAGACGTCGTGTTCGTTGCGCAAAAACATGGGGAACCAGAATTGATAAAAATACCACGCGGGGTCGGTGATGAGGCGTCCGAGCAGGAGGAGCCAGACGGCGCGCGAGGTGAATATTTTCCGCCAGCCCCAGGGGAGTTGCGCGGCGGCGGTGCCGGCGGCGCCGGCGGCGCGCAACTCGGCGGCTTCGGAGTCGGCGAGTGTTTTTAATTCTTTTTCGGTGGCGAAGGGGGATTGTTTTGGCTGGCGGTAGAGGAGCAGCCACGGGATGACCCAGAGCAGGCCGAGTCCGCCGGTCAGTATGAATGCCATGCGCCAGCCCGCGCCCTGGCCGAGCCAGTGGGAGATGAGGGGGAGGTGTTGCGCGAAATCGAAGTCGGCGAGCGGCATGACGAGGAAGGGCGTCGCCACGGCGCCGATGGTGCTGCCCATCGTATACACGCCGATGGCGAGGGCGCGCTCTTTGGCGGGGAACCACTCGGAGACGGATTTCGAGGCGGCGGGCCAGACGCCGGCTTCGCCGAGGCCGAGGGCGAAGCGGAAGGCGCCGAGGGAGCGGAGGCCGTGCGCGGCGGCGGTGAGCATGTTGCTTACGGACCAGAAGGCGACGAAGACGGCCATGCCGAGGCGGGTGCCGAGTTTGTCAACGAGGCGGCCCGAGACGAGGTAGGAGATCGTGTAGGCGACGAGGAATATGTTGACGATGCTTGCGTAGCCGGAGTCGTCGAGGCCGAGGTCTTTTTTGATGTAGTCGGGAGCGAGGAGTGAGAGCGCCTGGCGGTCGATGTAATTGAGCACCGCGGCGAGGAAGACCAGCGCGATGATGAACCAGCGGAAGTTTGGGATTTTCATGATGCGGGATGTGGGACGTGGAATGTGGAATGTGGAATGTGAGATTGGGTTTGGTTTCAATGTTGTTTGATTAGTGGAAAAATCGCGAATGAACACGAATTGGACGTAGATAAAAGTCTCAAAAGCGGTGGGTTGAATCTGTGTTTGTCTGTGTGCATTTGTGTGTATCTATGTGCATTTGCGGTTGAATTTGATGGTTTGGTTTTTTGAACAGAAGGCAACGAAGGGAACAAAGATGTTAAAGTGGTTCGGGAGTGTATAAATATTAACGCGTGGAAAAATGAGGATGTGTTTATATATATTTGTTTTCTTGTGTTCAAAATGAATGGTTTGGTTTTTAACCGCAGATGGACACGGATAAACGCAGATGCCGGAATTGTCGGCGGGAGTTTATCCGGCGGATTATGCTGATTGGTTTTTGAAATGATTGGGTTGGCATCCGTGTTTATCTGCGTTCATCTGCGGTTTAATTTAATGGTTTGGTTTTTCTGAGCGGGGGGCGCATTCTTTGCGGTTAAATAAATTTCAGGGGGTTTCTGATTGTTGGGTTTTGATGGTTTCGCTGTTGGTGATGGAGAGGCGGCGGGCGGCGGGGACGGCGGTCAGGGTGTTGCCGGTGACGAGGGTGTTTTCGGTGTTGTCGAGGACAAGCGCGACGCCGTCGGCGGGGACGGGGATGGAGCCGGCGTCGGGCGTGGCGGCGTCGGCGGGCGCGGCGATGGTGTTGTTTTGGATGACGCAGTTTGACGCGCCCCGGAGGAGGATGGCGCGGTGACGCCAGTCGGTGATGGTGTTT
>JAISGL010000076.1 GCA_031263125.1 Opitutaceae bacterium
GCGAGATTGATTTTGCAGAGATTGTTGTTGTATGTGTCGGCAACCCAGAGCGCATCGCCGGACGGTGAAACGACGAGACCATAAGGATAATTGAAATAATACGGTGCGGATTCGTCCTCGTCCTCTGCCTCAAAGACCTCGGGGTCGGGTGGCTGTGAAATGCCGCTGTCACGCAGACTGAGGGTGCCGCTTAAGGCACTGGTGTCTGTGCCCGAAACAAGAGTGCCGCCACCAACATTTCCCAAAATGACGCCAGCAGTGCCGGTGCTGATAAAAGTGCCGCTACTAAAATAGCCCCTGGACCAATCGCTGCCTGTCCAGGTGAGAATATTACTGCCGGTGAAAACGGTGCCGAGGTCTGTGCCCGAAACAAGAGTGCCGCCACCAACTTTTCCCAAAATGATGCCAGCAGTGCCGGTGCTGATAAAAGTGCCGCTACTAAAATAGCCACCGGACCAATCGCTGCCTGTCCAGATGAGAATATTACCGCCGGTGGCAATGGTGCCGAACAAGTTGCTGTCGCTAGAAATCATAGTGCCGGTGGCGACGTTGAAGATCAAGTTGCTACCGCTAAAAGTCATGTCCATGGTGTCGGCGTATCTAAATGCGTACATAGATGCGCTGCCACCCACTCCGCTGCCCCAATCATAGCGCGTGCCGGCCACGTGGCTGGTGACGCCGGCGGGGGTGATTTTGCGGATGATGGTGTTGCGGCCATCAGCGACGTAGAGGTTGCCGGCGGCATCGGCGGCAATCGCGGTCGGAGTGTCGAAGCGCGCTCCCGTGCCGGTGCCTTCTGCGTAACCATATTCGTATTCGCCGGGCACGCCGGCGAGGGTGGAGACGACGCCGCTGGCGGTGTCGATCACGCGGATGGCGTGGTTGCGTGTGTCGGCCACGTAGAGTTTGCCGCCGTGCAGCGTGATTCCGAACGGACTGTTGAAGCGCGCCGCCGTGCCCGTGCCGTCGAGCGTGCCCGGTTCGTGCGTGGCGCTGCCGGCGAGGAGGGAGATTTTGTTGCCGCCGGTGATTTTCCAGATGGCGTTGTCGTGGGTATCCGCAACGTAGAGATTGCCGGCGGTGTCGATGGCGAGCGAGGCCGGACTCGTGATGTGGGAGAGTTTGATTTCGGGGAGCGTGACGGTATTGCTGACGAGGACCACGGGATCGTCGTTGCGGAGGGTGGGGCCGACATCGGCGGTGACGCGGTATTGCCATCCGGCCATGCCGGTATTGAGGGGAAGATACAGCGGGTTTTCCGTGCCGCTTATGAGCGGGGTGGAATCGGCGTCCGTGAAGTCGGCGACGGCCTCCCAATTCCTGCCGCTGTCGGTAGAGACTTCCCATTTCCACGCGGTGACGTGGGAGTTGAAATCGCCAAGGGTCGTGCGATCACCGACCCTGGCGGGCAACGTGAAGATTTGGTTTTCAAACAGGCAGGGCGCATTACGCGGCATGCGGATGGAGAGCGTGAGCGGGTAGTTATTGTCGTTCCAGATGGTGGTGCCACTGACGCTGGCGGCAGAGAACAAAGGGGCGGATGTCATGCTTTGTACCGAGATGGCACCCTGCCGCGATTTTGTGGTTGCGCCGAAATAATTCGTGGCGGTGGGCAATGCCGTGCCGCTGTCCGCCAGAACCTCGGTGCCCGTGGCGACAAGTTCCTCTTGGATGCCGCCGCTGGTTTGGAGATCGACGGGCGTGGCGGTGAGCGCGTCGGTGTCATTCAGGCTCAAGGCCGGGAAATCCACCGGGGGTGCGGACGCCTCATCGGAGACGGGCTGGGCGTGAAGAGGAGCGGATGCCAGCGCGATGGCAAACGAGGCGGCGGTTGCGAGGGCGGCGGTTGCGAAGGCAGGGAGGCGAAGGGTTTTCATGAGTTCGTATGCGAATTTTTGTGCGCGATTTTCAGACGATTTTGCGATTGATGGATTGATAAAAAATGTTTGTGCAAATCTTCCGGTCAAGGGCGTTTGTTCCCGGTGGCGCGGCGCAGCGGGATGAGCGCGAGCAGTGCGAGCCAATACCACGCCGTGGGCGCGCCACCGCCGCCGCCACCACCACCGGCGGCGCTGCTGTTGTTGTTGCCGCCGCTGGTGTTGGTATTGCCGTCGCCGGTGCCGGGTTGCGCACTGGGGGGTTGCAGCACCACGGCGTCCACGGTGGCGCTGGCGCCGGTCACGGTGATTTTGCGGAGGAGCGCGTTGCCCGTGTCGGCGACGTAGAGGTTGCCCGCGCTGTCGACCGCCACGTCCGAGGGCACGTCGAAGGCCGCGGCGTAACCCGCGCCGTTTATATAATTGTAATCAAAACTGCCGGCCAGGATGGTCGCGTCTCCGTCCGTGTTGGTTTTTATAATAACGGCACTGCCGGCGTCCGTTATATAGAGGTTGTTGGAGGCGTCGAGCGCGAGTCCCTGGGGGTGGGTGAGCGTCGCGTCCGTGGTGCTTCCGTCGGTCCAATGCCCGCGCAATGACAGCGGCGTCACGATGCCCGTGGAGAGTGTGACGACGCAGATGGCGCCGTTGAGCGTGTCGGCGACATACAGGGTTTCCCCGTCCGGAGACAGCGCAAGGCCGGAGGGCGCGTTGAAATAATAATCATTGTTCGGCGTGAGCGGGTCGTTGTCCGTGGGCGGTTCGTTGTTTGTGTCACCGCCGTAAACGAGGCCGCCACCGGTGTCGAGGTCCTCGAACACGTTGCCGGACAAAACCACGGTCGAGCCGCTGATGTGGAGAAATGTGCCGGAGAAAAAGCCGGACGAATCGACGGCCAGCAGTGAGGAATTAACGGCGCCGCCGCCCGCCGTGAGCACGGTCTGGGCGCTGGCAAACGGGGCGAGACCGCTGTCAGCAAGGCTTGTCGTGGTGATTTGCAATACGCCGCCGGTAAATATGCTCGTGCCGCTTGCGATAGTCAGCGTGCTGGACAGAGTAAGCAGCCTGGCGCCGGTTTTGGTAAGATTTCCGGCACTGCTCAAGGTGATCGCTCCGCTTGCATTTCCCAGTGTGGCCTGGCTTCCGGCGATCCGGCTCGTGGTTCCGTCCGGGGCGACTTTGCGGATGCAGTTGTTGCCGGTGTCGGCGACGTAGACATTGCCGCGGGCGTCGATGGCGAGCGCGGTCGGGTTGTTGAAGCGGGCTTGTGCGCCGACGCCCTCTTGGTAATCGGCCAGGCCGGGCGTGTCGCCGGGCGCGCCGGCGAGGGTGCTGACGGCGCCGTCCGGGGCGATGACGCGGATGGTATGGTTGCCCGAGTCGGCGACGTAGAGCGTGCCCGAGGCGTGCCATGCGATGCCGGAGGGTTTGTTGAAGCGGGCGGCGGTGGCCGGCCCGTCGGCCTTGCCCCGCTGGCCCGTGGCGCTGCCCGCGAGGATGGAGGCTTGGTTGCCGGGCGTTATTTTCCAGATCGCGTGCGAGATGGAATCGGCGACGTAGATGGTGCCTGCGTTGTCGATGGTGAGCGCGCTCGGAGCGACGAGGTAGGAGGGTTTGACGGTCAGCGGGATGGGTTCGCTCGTGGTGGTGGCGCCGGGTGGGAGAAAACTGGAACTAGAGGATTCTTCTATCGTGGCCGTGAGGCGATATTGCCAGTCGTTCATTGCCGTGGTGAGAAGGCCCATGTCGAAAT
Organism: Opitutaceae bacterium; assembly: GCA_031263125.1. GTDB lineage: Bacteria > Verrucomicrobiota > Verrucomicrobiia > Opitutales > Opitutaceae > Ereboglobus. The sequence continues at coordinate 3,631 of JAISGL010000076.1, forward strand.
GGTTGGTGCAGATTTGGGACAAGATAGACAGGGAAGGCGACGTGCCTGTCGTATTCGAGGTGATGATGGCATCGTTTAGTTTGTTCCAAGTTCTGCCGTTGTCTTTGGAAAGCTGCCATTGGAGGGATGCCGTGTAAGGAGGATAGCCGCCAATTAAGGATACGGCTACTCCGTGAGCCTCATATCCCAAATTCGTGGTAAACGAGAGCGTTTGATTTGCGAACAGAATTTCTTCGGCGGGCTGGCGATATATTTTGAGAACGAGCGAGGCGGGGGAGGTAGAGGAATGTACGATTCCATTGTAAGCGACTACACCTCCTTCAGTAAAAATCCGAGTATCCGGATAAGCGTAGGGTAACTTGATGACCGGCAAAGATGAAATGCGATTCGCATTTTGCCCGTCGAGTGGCGATGGCACGACGGCTGCGGCCAGCGCGCAAAAACAAAGGGCGGCAGAAACGACAGGGTGACGGGTTTTCATAATGGTCTGGAAAGTGTGGCTTGGGAAACGGATGACGGTCGGGAGTTGGACGCGGAATGATTGCTGGCCGGGCTGAGGCTAAGGTTGCGAAAAAAATATGAGAGTGAAGGGAGTGGTCAATGCGAAATGCGCGGTCAAATGCGCGATCAATTTGGCTTGAATTCTGATGTTACGCAGCCGGCCGTTCCTGGGAGCGCGGGCATCTCTGCCCGCGATGCGTATTCGAAATACAAGACGCGGGCGCACGGCTTTTCACGGGCAGAGATGCCCGCGCTCCCAGGAACGGCATCCGCGCGGCATTCACTCAATCGCGGGTTTCGGGTTTGTTTAATGGAGGAAAAACGCATCTGCGTCTTTTGCATCCCTGTGAAACCCACCGGTCGCGTAACATCAGATAATAATCACTATTGAGTGGCGCGAATGGCGGCGCCGATATGACGATCGGCGTTTTCTGGTGGATGTGGCGCGGTTTATGCGGAGGGGGCGGGCGCGGCGGGGGCGCTTGGCACGGCGGGTTGGGTGAAGGCGAGTTTTTCGCCGTCACGGGTGATTTCCACGGGGGCGCCGTCCTTGATGTCACCTCGGAGGATCGCTTCGGCGAGCGGGTCTTCCAGGTAGTGCTCCACGGCGCGGCGGAGGGGGCGGGCACCGTACTTTTCGTCGTAGCCTTTGTCGATGAGGAGCGTTTTGGCTTCGGGGGTGAAGTTGAGCGTGATTTTGCGTTCAACGAGGCGTTTGGCAAATTTGGCGACTTCGATGTCCACGATTTTCGTGATGTCGGCTTTGTCGAGCGGGCGGAAGAAGACGATGTCCGAGACGCGGTTCAGGAACTCGGGGCGGAAAACGCGTTTCGCTTCCTCAAGGACTTTTTCGCGCATTTTTTCGTGGTCGGTGAAGCCGCTGGTGGCGGCGGCAAAGCCCATCGAGGTCTGGCGTTGCAGGAGCGCGGCGCCGACGTTCGAGGTCATGATGATGATGGTGTTCCGGAAATCCACGGAGCGGCCCATCGCGTCGGTGAGGCGTCCGTCTTCGAGGATTTGGAGGAGGATTTGAAGGACGTCGGGGTGCGCTTTTTCCACTTCGTCGAAGAGGATGACGGCGTAGGGTTTGCGGCGGACGGCTTCGGTGAGCTGACCGCCTTCGTCGTAGCCGACGTAGCCGGGGGGCGAGCCGATGAGGCGCGAGACGGCGTGTTTTTCCATGTATTCGCTCATGTCGATCTGGACGAGGGCGTCCTGGTTGCCGAACATTTGGGCGGCGAGTTGTTTCGCGGTTTCGGTTTTGCCGACGCCGGTGGGGCCGACGAACATGAAGCTGCCTATCGGGCGGCGGGGGTCCTTGAGGTCGGCGCGGGAGCGGCGGAGGGCGCGTGCGATGGCGCCGGCGGCGGCGTCCTGGCCGATGACGACTTTCTGGATTTCGGTTTCGAGGGTGAGGAGTTTTTCGCTGTCTTTTTTCTCCATGCGGGTGAGGGGGATGCCGGTCCAGTCGGCGACGACTTGCATCATGAGGTCTTCGTCGATGGGGACGCGTTTTTCTTCGCGTTTCTTTTTCCAGTTTTCGGTGATTTCCTCCTGTTTGGCGCGGAGTTGTTTTTCTTTGTCGCGGTATTTGGCGGCTTCCTCGAAATGTTGTTGCGCGATGGCGGATTCTTTTTGTTTGCAGGTTTCGCTGATTTCCTTGGTGAGGGCTTCGATGTCGGGCGGGCGGACGAGGTTGGCGATGCGGGCGCGCGAGCCGGCTTCGTCCATGACGTCGATGGCTTTGTCGGGGAGGAAGCGGCCGGTGATGTAGCGGTCGGAGAGTTTGACGGCGGCTTCGAGGGCTTTGTCGGTGTAGGTGGCTTTGTGGTGGTCTTCGTATTTAACGCGGATGCCTTTGAGGATGGTGATGGTGTCTTCGATGGAGGGTGGCTCGACTTTCACGGATTGGAAGCGGCGGTCGAGGGCGCTGTCTTTTTCGATGTATTTGCGGTATTCGTTGAGGGTGGTGGCGCCGATGCATTGCAGCTCGCCGCGGGAGAGGGCGGGTTTGAAGATGTTGGAGGCGTCCATGGCGCCTTCGGCGGCGCCGGCTCCGACGATGGTGTGGAGTTCGTCGATGAAGAGGAGGATGTTTTTGGAGCGTTTGATTTCGTCCATCACGGCTTTGATGCGTTCTTCGAACTGGCCGCGGTATTTGGTGCCGGCGACCATGAGGGCGAGGTCGAGGGTGATGACTTTTTTGTCCATGAGGATTTCAGGGACAATGCTGTTGGCGATTTCGAGGGCGAGGCCTTCGACGATGGCGGTTTTGCCGACGCCGGCTTCGCCGATGAGGACGGGGTTGTTTTTTGTGCGGCGGCAGAGGATTTGGATGACGCGGCGGATTTCGGCTTTGCGGCCGACGACGGGGTCGAGTTCGCCTTTGCGGGCGAGTTCGGTGAGGTCGCGTCCGAAGGCTTTGAGGGCGGGGGTTTTGATTTCTTTTTTGTCCTCGGAGGTTCCGGCGGGGCGTTGCGGGGAGCCTGCGCCGGCTGTTTCGGGGGCGCCGGTTTCGCCGGCGGAGGAGCCGGCGCCGCCGGTGTAATTGGGGTCGAGTTCGCGCAGGATTTCGTTGCGGGTGCGTTCGATGTCGATGTCGAGCGATTTGAGGACGCGGGCGGCGACGCCTTCGCCTTCGCGGAGGAGGCCGAGGAGGAGGTGTTCGGTGCCGACGTAGGAGTGGTTGAGGGTCTTGGCTTCCTTGCCGGCGAGGGCGAGGACTTTTTTCACGCGGGGGGTGTAGGGGATGCTGCCGGCGCTTTTGCCGTCGGCGCCGACGCCGACTTGTTTTTCAACGGAGCCGCGGACGGTTTCGAGGTCGAGGCCCATTTTTTGGAGGACGCTGACGGCGACGCCCTGGCCGAGTTTGAGGAGGCCGAGGAGGAGGTGTTCGGTGCCTACGTAGTTGTGCTGGAATCGGTCCGCTTCTTTGCGCGCAAGCGCGAGGACTTGCGTGGCGCGGGGAGTGAAATTGCTCATGGGTTCCATTGGGAGAGAGTGTGTGCGTGTGGTGCGTGCGTGCGACTGTGCGGCGTGTGTGGCGTGGTGCGGTGTGCGTGGCGTGGTGCGGTGTGGTGCGTGGTGCGGTGTGGTGTGTCGATATAAGTCGAGTTAAGTCGATTTAAGTCGACGTAAATCGGGATGGGTGGAGTGGCTAATTTTGGGCGGGGGTGTCGCTGGCGGCGGGGGGCGGCTTGGCGGCGGGGGCGCCGGCGGCGGGTTGTTCGGCGGCGAGCACGGCGGCGGCGGCGGGCACGGCGAAATTGCATTTCGGGAATCCGGCGAATTCGGCGCGGATGTGCGCGGCGCGGAGTTCGTCGCGGACGGCGGGGCCAAGCTCCGGCGTGGAGGCCGTGTTTTGCACGTGTCCGGGCTGGGCTTCGATAAAGAGGCGGTCCACGAGCGGGCGTCTGGCGTCGGGGAACACGCCGAGGTCGATGCCGAGGCGCACGAGCGAGAGGAGGTTCATCGCCTCGCCGGAGGTGAGGAGGTGGGCGTTTTGGAGGATGCCGTAGGCGCGGCCGATTTTGTCGAAGAGTTTGGCGGCGTCGCTTTCGATGAGGCGGGCGCGGGCGTTGAGTTCGTGCTCGATGACGGCGGCGAGCACGGACGAGAGGCGTTTGATGATCTGGTCCTCGGACTCGCCGAGCGTGGTCTGGTTGGAGATTTGGAAGATGGAGCCGGATGCTTCGGAGCCTTCGCCAAACTGGCCGCGGACGACGATGCCGAGTTGGTTGACGGCGCGGACGATTTTTTCCATGTAGCCCGAGAGGACGAGCGCGGGCAGGTGCATCATGGTGGAGGCGCGCATGCCGGTGCCGACGTTGGTGGGGCAGGCGGTGAGGTAGCCGAGCGTCGGGGAAAAGGCGTATTCGAGGGTGTCCTCGATGGCGGTGTCAAAGGCGTCGATGGCGGCCCAGGTTTTTTTGAGTTGGAAGCCGGGGCGGAGGAACTGGATGCGGAGGTGGTCCTCCTCGTTGATCATGACGGCGCAGGACTGGTCCTTGCTGATCATGACGGCGGCGCCGCCGGGCGAGGCGGAGAGTTCGCGCGAGATGAGGTGGCGTTCGACGAGGATTTGTTTCTGAAGGTCGCTGAGTTCGGAGACGGAAAGATCGTGGGCGGACTGCATCAGCGGGACGGCGCCGATGGTCTGGCGGCAGGCGGCAAGAATCCCGGCGCGCTGGCCGGCGCTGGCGCGGCCGGGGAAGCGGTGGCCGGCGAGATTGCGCGCGAGGCGGATGCGCGTCGTCATGACGATGGCGCATTTGTTGGTGGCGGTGTCCGCGGGTTCGGAGGACGGGGAGATGAGCGCGTCAAACGTCAGCGATTTGTCGTTTGCGTCCGGTTTCCTGCCCTTAGTGCGTGGAGTCCTGTTTTCCGTGGGTTTGTTTGATTTGGGCGATTTCATCGCGGTGGCGTGCGGCGTCCTCGTAGCGTTCTTCCTTGATGGCGCTGGCGAGTGCGAGTTCGAGTTGTGAGAGTCGGTCGTGGTATTCTTTGCGCGCGGCGGCGTGGCGGGGGACTTTGCCCGTGTGCGTGGTGCCTTTGTGCATGCCGTCGAGCATGGGGGCGATCATGTGCTTGAAGGTTTCGTAACAGTGCGGGCAGCCGAAGCGGCCTGTTTTCTTGAAATCGGCCTGGGTGAAACCGCATTTTTCGCAGCGAAGCCCCGAGGCTGGTTCGGTTTCCAAGGTGGCCGCGACTTTGTCGCCGGCGATTTTTTTGACAATCAGGTCGAGCGGGAGGTCGAAACCGCCGGATGCGCCGATGCCCTTCTCCTGCGCGCACGCCTCGCAAAGGTCCAGCTTATGCACTTTGTTGTTAAGGATTTGAGTGAAGTGCACGGTGGCGGGTTTTCCGCAGATGATACATTTGAGCTGATTGGCCATGTTTGAAATATAGCATGCCTGTCGATGGTATCGACAAGAAGGTTGCGAGAGTGTGCTGAATGTTGTGATGAATGCGATGAGAAAAGCTGCGCCCGGAAAAGCTGTGCGCGTGATGTGAAGTGCTGCGAAGTGAAGCGCTGTGAAGTGAAGCACTGTGAAGCGCTGCGAAATGCTGTGATGTTTTGTTGTTGTTTTGGTTTTTGCGGTTGGCTGGCGTTTTGCGGCGTTCGGGGAATGCAGTCTTTATGCCACGGGCAATCTGGCAAGCCCGGTGCTTGGGTGAGCGCCTGGGTGAGTGCGGAAGGCGGAAAAAAAGCGCGACGATACCGCGCAATGCGACAGGGTTTGTGTGACAGGATGTCGCATGGCGTGGTGTCGCAGGATGCGACCTTGCATCGCGCCGCGAGTCGCTTTTCAAATTGCCCTTTATTAATTCTGAAAATTCCGTTCACGTTCAGTCTGTCCAAGTTCAGTCTGTCCAAAAAACAACAATCCCAACAATCCCGTCAATCCCGTCAGACCCATGAAAAAACATCCGTTCAAACTGCTCGTCGCGACCCTGCTTTGCGGGGCCGCTTTCATCTCCGCCACCGCCAGGGCCGGCGCCGGCGCGCCGGAGACAAAAAACATCGGCTTGCAAATGTATTCCCTGCGCGGGGACATCGGCAAGGACGCCGCGAATGTGGACGCCATCATCGCCGCCATCGGAAAGATGGGCTACAAATACGTGGAAACCGCCAATTACGCCGATGGCAAAATCTATGGGATGGCGCCCGCTGAGTTTAAGGCGAAATTGCAGGCCGCCGGCCTGTTCGCGCTTTCCTGCCACGTCGGCAGAAGGCTCGCCAACGATGTCGCCGCCACCAACTGGGACGAGATATGGGGCTGGTGGGACAAGTGCATCGCCGCCCACAAGGCCGCCGGCATGAAATACATCATCACCCCGTCGATGCCCCGCGCGCTGCCGCTGGCGGACCTCCAGGCGTATTGCGATTATTACAACCAGATCGGCGAGCGTTGCAACCGCGCCGGCCTGAAATTCGGCTACCACAACCACGCCTACGAGTTTGAAACCAAATACGACAGGCTGACCATGTATGAATACATGCTCCAGCACACCGACCCGGACAAAGTGTTTTTCGAGATGGATGTTTATTGGACGGTCATGGGCCGTCATTCGCCGGTCGATTTGTTCAAAAAATATCCCGGACGTTTTCTGGTTTTGCACATCAAGGACGACCGCGAACTGGGCGAGAGCGGCATGGTCGGTTTCGACGCCATTTTCAAAAATATCGACGCCGCCGGGACAAAATACCTGATTGTCGAGGTGGAAAAATACAATCGTCCTTCCGCCGAGTCGGTCAAGGTGAGCCTGGACTACCTGAACGCGGCGCCTTTTGTCAAAAACGACTATTCCGGTCGGTAACTGATATTACGTGGGCGGCGGTTTTTGAAAACGTCGAAGAGCCAGGTGGGAAATCCACAGAAAATCCGCCGACGCGGAGCGTTTGGCCGGCCTGGCGGTTTGCGTTATAAAAAACCGGCGTCCGTTTTGAAGGACGCCGGTTGATATATTCGTTGCTCGTTGCTGAATTATTTCGCGCGATTAGCTGGCCGGGGCGTCGGGGGCGGGGGCGGGTGGCGCGGCGTTTTCGGTTTGACGGGCTTCCATTTCTTTCATCGCGGCTTTGCGGCTGAGGCGGACTTTGCCGCTTCTTTCGTCGATGCCGATGCACTTGACCCACATTTCGTCACCGATTTTGCAGACGTCTTCGGTGCGGCGGACGCGGAAATCGGCGAGTTCACTGATGTGGCAGAGACCTTCCTTGCCGGGGATGCATTCGACGAAGGCGCCAAATTCTTTCGTGCCTTTGACGACGCCGCGGTAGAGTTTGCCGACTTCGATTTGCGCGCCGCCGCCACAGAGGGCGTCGATTTCCTGGATGGCGCGGGCCATCGAGTCGGCGTTGTTCGAGTAGATGTAGACTTTGCCGGAATCGTCCTCGGCGATGTCGATTTGCGCGCCGGTGGTCTCGACAATGCGGCGGATGGTTTTGCCGCCCGGGCCGATGAGGAGGCCGATGTTGTCGGGGTCGATTTGGATCGTCTGGATGCGGGGGGCGTAGGTGCTGAGTTGGGCGCGGGGGGCGGGGATCGAGCCGAGCATGATTTTCAGGATTTCAATGCGGGCGTCGCGGGCTTGGTAGATGGCTTTCCGGGCGATTTCGAGGGGGAGGCCGTTGATTTTGAGGTCGAGTTGGAAGCCGGTGATGCCGGTGGTGGTGCCGGCGAGTTTGAAGTCCATGTCGCCAAAGTGGTCTTCTTCGCCGATGATGTCGGTGACGGTGACCCATTTGGTGATGGAGCCGTCGTCGGCGTTTTCGGTCATGAGGCCGCAGGAGATGCCGGCGACGGGGGCGATGATGGGCACGCCGGCGTCCATGAGCGAGAGGCAGCCGCCGCAGATGGAGGCCATGGAGGTGGAGCCGTTGGAGGCCATGATGTCGGAGACGACGCGGATGGAGTAGGGGAAGACGTCCTCGGGGGGGAGGACGGGGACGAGGGAGCGTTCCGCGAGGGCGCCGTGGCCGACTTCGCGGCGGCCGGGCGAGCCGAAGCGGCCGGTTTCACCGACGGAGTAGGGGGGAAAGTTGTAGTGGAGGATGAAGGATTTCGATTTCGCGCCGCCGGTGAGGGCGTCGAGTTCCTGGGCTTCCTTGGTGGGGCCGAGGGTGGTGGTCACGATGGTTTGGGTGTCGCCGCGTTTGAACATGGCGGAGCCGTGGACGCGGGGGAGGACGCCGGCTTCGGCTGTGATGGGGCGGAGGCTGGTCGAGTCGCGTCCGTCGGCGCGCACGCCGCGTTCGAGGACGGCTTTGCGGTAGGCGGTGTACTGGAGGTCCTCGAAGACGATGCCGATGTCGTGGTCGGCGAAATTGCCTTCGCCGAGTTCGGCGGTGAGGGCGGTTTTGCACTCTTCCTTGAGCGCGGTGACGTTGGCCGAGCGGACTTGTTTTTCCTTGCCGAAGATGGCGTCGACGATTTTGGGGCCGGCGGTGCGCTCGATGATGGCGCGGGCTTCGGGTTTGGCGGTGACGAGGGGGTACTGGCGTTTGGGTTTTCCGGCGATGGTGACGAGTTGTTTGATGCCGGCGATGATGGGTTGGATGGCTTTGTGGGCGAATTCGAGGGCTTCGATGAAGCGGTCTTCGGGGAGTTGCGCGGCGGAGCCTTCGATCATGAGCATGTCTTTTTCGGTGCCGACGTAGATGAGGTCGAGGTCGGAGGAATACATTTGCTCGATGGTGGGGTTGACGACGAACTGGCCGTCGATTTGGGCGATGCGGGCGCCGGCGATGGGGCCGGCCCAGGGGATGTCGGAGATGGCGAGGGCGGCGCTGGCGCCGTTGAGCATGGAGATGTCGGCGTCGTTGAGTTGGTCGGCGGAGAGGAGGAGGCCGATGACCTGGACTTCGTTGAGGAAGCCGGCGGGGAAGAGAGGGCGGCAGGGACGGTCGCAGAGACGCGAGGTGAGGATTTCCTTTTCGGTGGGGCGGCCTTCGCGTTTGAAATAGCCTCCGGGGAAGCGGCCGGCGGCGGAGTATTTTTCGCGGTAGTCGACGGTGAGGGGGAAGAAGTCCTGGCCGGGTTTGATGTTTTCGGCGGCGGTGGCGGAAACGAAGAGGGTGGTTTCGCCGACTTGGACGGTGACGGCGCCGTTGGCGAGGTGGGCGAGCGAGCCGGTGCCAATGGTGATGCCATATTCAGGGATGGTGACGGTGTGTTTTTGATTCATGGTGAGAGAGAGTGTGTGTGCGTGTGGGTGTGTGTGTGCGTGCGTGCGTGTGTGTGAGTGTGGGTGTGTGCGTGTATATAGCGTGTGGTTAAGTGGAGATCGGGCTGGTTTTCCGGAGAGGACTGGGCAGGCGAATCTGGCTGATCTGACTGATCTGGCTGATCGGACCGATCTGCCCGATGTTGCTGTGCGTTAGCTGAGGCTGATGTCGGAAATGTCCCGGAGACTGGCGCGAGTGTCGTGGGCGCGGTTGCAGTTTGGACAACGGGCGACCCGCGAATCGGGTCGCCCGTGTGCTTGGGAAGGCGTTAGCGACGGAGGCTGAGCTTTTGCAGCATCTCGTTATACTTGGGCAGGTTTTTACGCTTCAAGTAGTCGAGGAGTTTGCGGCGGCGGCTGGCCATTTGGAGAAGGCCGCGGCGACTGTGGAAGTCCTTGCGATGCGTGCGGAGGTGCTCGGTCAGGTGACTGATGCGGGCGGAGAGCAACGCAATCTGGACTTCGGATGAGCCGGTGTCCTTCTTGTGTATTTTGAACTGGGCGATGATATCTGGTTTGATGACTGGTGACATGTGGTTTTGTTGATTTGAACTGCACGACCGCAGGGGCGCCTTGTTGAAGGGCGTCCGTGCAACCCGCTCGTGCCGGCGGTGTCGTGAAACAACGCGGGCGTTTGCCGGTGGCACCGTTCCAATCCGGCGGGATGCCGGACCGGTCATGGTGGGAATCCGCAACCGACGGACTTCCACTAACGCAAGGGGTGGTTTATCGGGGAGGGCGCGGGGCGGCGCAAGAAGAATTTATGAAAATGAAAGAGAGGGGGCGCCACCGTCACCGGCACCCTCAGCGCCGGCCTCTACGGCACCTGGTTGTCCGATACCGGCTGGCACGCCGACCTCGTCCTCAAAGCCGACCGCTACAAACACCGCTTCGACACCCAAACCGCCGGAGCCGCCCCCCATCCCGTAACCGCCGCTTACAACAGCACCGCCCAAGGCATCTCCCTCGAACTGGGCCGCCGCCTCACCCGCTCCGACGGCAGCGGCTGATGACTCGAACCCACCGCGCAAGCCGCCATCGCATGGATGCACGGCGCCACCTACCGCACCACCCCCGGCAACCAAACCCTCGACGTAACCCTCGCCACCGCCCGCGCCACCCAGTACCGCGCCCAACTCCGCTTTGGCCGCCAGCTCCGCGACCCCCGCTGGCGCCCCTACGGCAAATTTGCCGTGGTAAAAACCGACACCGCCGGCGGCGAAATCCGCGTAGCCGGCGAAACTTTCGCCCCCGACTGTGATGGCTGGCGCGGCGAGTTCGGTTTTGGCGCGAGCTACCAGCTCACCGCCCGCGCCCAGCTGTACCTCGACTACGAGTATACCAAGTCCGCCCACTACGAGCGCCCTTGGTCGCTAAACCTCGGCTACCGCGTATTGTGGTAGGGCCTGACCTTGTGTCAGGCCGCGCACGCCCCCGTGCGCTCCGCCCGCTCCGCCTGATCCGTCCGATCCGTCCGCTCAGCCCGCTCTGTCAGATCAGTCAGATCAGTCCGCTCCGCCCGGCTTCTCCCAAACGCTCACGAAATACCCCGGCCTCAACTCAAGCACCCGCCACCCCTGCCCTGTCACCGACGGGTCGAGCTGATACCCCGCATGAATCACCAGCGCGAATTCGCCCAACTCCGCCGCCGACGGCGCGCCCGCTTCGGAAAAATATCCCGTGGCATCACGGCGCGCCCGGAAATACCAAGGGAGCGGCCAGTAGTCGCCGCCGATGACCGCCACCATCGCATCCGCGGGCAGCGCGTCCGCGATGCGCGCCAGCTCCGCGTCGGCCTCCGGCAGCGCCGGCGCGTATACAAACGGAAACGCAGCGCTTGCCGGCGCCTTGAAACTGCCCGCAAGCGCCGGCACGAACAACACCCCCGCCACCACCACCGCGCACGCCGCCCCGCCCCCCGCCGCCCGCCACGCGCCACGCGTCCGCCACGCATCACGCGCCCGCCACACACCACGCGCCCACGCCGCGCCGCGCACCCGCCACACGCCACTCGCCCGCGCCGCGCCACTCGCCCGCGCCACGCCGCGCACCCGCCACGCGCCGCGCGCGCCCGCCGCGTCGCGCGCCCGCGCCGCGCCGCCCGCTCCGCAAAGCCACACCCAGCCATGCGCCGCCAGCGGCACAAACGACACCAGCGGCACGAGCATCAACCATGGCGTTTTGTATTCGATCACGGAATACACGACCACCTGCGCCGCCCCCGACACGGCCAGAAAACACGGCAGCGCCGGCGCCGGAAACCCAATGCGCCGATCCCTGCGCCGCCACCAAAACATCACCGCCGCGACGCCCGCAAACACCCCGATGACACCCTCGCCCGCGGGCCAGCCCCCCACGCGATAAAACCCCAGGCACTCCGTCACATAATACCACCACCCCTTCCCATGCCCGCCCCCCGTGCGATAGGCAAACAACGCGCGCCACGCATCCGCAAAACCCTCCGGATGCCTCCCAAAATTGGAATACAACAAAAACGAAACCCCCAGCGCCACGCCCCCCGCCACGCCCGCCGCCAGCGCGATGCGCCCCACCCCGCCCCCGCGCACGACGCGCCATGCCCTTCGCGGAGCCAGCGCCAGCACGGCGACCGCCCAGCTGAAGGCGATGATGCACCACGTCTCCTTCGTCGCATGCATGCAACCAAACGCCACGCCGCCCGCGACCAGCCACCGCGCCCGCCGCGTTTCCAACCAGCGCGCGACCGCGTACGGCGCCGCCAGCGCGCAGCACGCAAGCAACGTCTCATGGATCGCCATGCGCCCGAAATACACAAGCATCGGCGACACGCCCGCGAGCGCCACCGCCCGCCACCGCGCCCGTCCGTCGCGCCCCGCGCACACCCCCGCCAGCGCCGCGAGCAACACGCCGCACAACGCCGGCTGCAACCGAAACTGCCACGCCCGCAACGCATCCAGCGACCGGACCCCAAGCACGCGCATCAACGGCAGATTTATGAAATGCGGCGCCGGCCCGTGATAATGCCCCGGATCGTAACGATACTCCCCCTGCTCCAGCAACCCGGCAAAAATATACGCCTGCACCGCCTCGTCCGGATGCATCGGCCTCGCCCCCAAATCCACCAGCCGCACCGCCGCCGCGACAGCCAGCATCGCAAGAAAAAACACCACCGCAAACGCCCTCGCATTCATCGGCGGATGCCTTTCGCAGCGCAGACTTGATGGTGCGGATGGCGCGGGAGCCGTTGGTAACTCGCATTCATTGGCGAATGCCTTTCGCAGCGCAGACAGGCGCCATTTGCCGGATGCGGCGCGGTGTTCGCCTCGCATTCATCAGCGGACGCCTTTCGCAGCGCAGACTTCCAGCCTGCATGACCATCCGCCCGCGTGGGCACATCTCAAAAACTGGACGGGCCAAGCCGCCAATTTCGGGTGGCACGGGCGTCCCGCCCGTGGACGGCGAAGCCGCCGGATTGACGTAGCACGGGCGTCCCGCCCGTGGGTTTGCGTAGCGCAGACCTCCAGCCCGTGGACGGCGCGAAGCGCCGCCCCCATGCCGGCTTCGATACGGGCAAGATGTCCGTGCCGCGGCACCTTGCTTGTCCGGTTTTTGAGATGCGCCCGGCCCGCGTTTGCCCGCCAATGCAGACTTGAACTCTGCGCTACGAAATGCATCCGCATGATTCAGGACGCCAGAATCCCGTCTATCTTCGCAATCTCCGCGTCGCTGAAGGCCGTGTTTTTCAACGCTCCGAGATTGTCATCAATCTGTTTTGTTTTGCTCGCGCCGATGAGTGCGGATGTCACGACCGGCTGGCGCAGCACCCAGGCGAGCGCGAATTGCGCGAGCGACTGGCCGCGGGCTTTCGCCATTTCGCCGAGCGCGCGAAGCTGCGTGAGTTTTGCGTCCGTGATGTGCTCCGGTTTCAGGAAACGCGGATCATGCGCCGCGCGCGAATCGGCGGGGATGCCGTCCAGATAACGATCCGTCAGCAACCCCTGCGCGAGCGGGCAGAACGGAATGCAGCCAATGCCCTCCCTCGCGAGCACGTCGAGCAAACCGCGCTCCGGCGCGCGCTCATACATGTGATACTTCGGCTGGTGAATCAAACACGGCGTGCCGAGGTCGCGCAAAATCGCGGCGGCCCTCGCGGTCTGCTCCGGATTGTAATTCGAGAGACCGGCGTGGAGCGCCTTGCCGCGGCGCACCGCGTGGGCGAGCGCGCCCATCGTTTCCTCAAGCGGCGTCTCCGGATCGAAACGGTGCGAATAAAAAATATCCACGTAATCCAGACCGAGCCGTCGCAGGCTCTGGTCGAGTGAGGCGAGCATGTGTTTGCGCGAACCCAATTCGCCGTAAGGCCCGTCCCACATCAGGTAGCCGGCCTTTGTGGAGATGATGAGTTCGTCGCGATGCGCGGCGAGGTCTTCGCGCAAAATGCGCCCGAAATTGATCTCTGCGCCGCCCGGTGGCGGCCCGTAGTTGTTGGCAATGTCGAAGTGCGTGATGCCCCTGTCGAATGCGTGCAGCACAAGCGCGCGCGCGTTTTCAAACAAAACATTGTCGCCGAAATTATGCCAGAGACCGAGCGAGAGGCGCGGCAGCCTGAGTCCGCCGCCCCCGCAGCGTTTATAAAGACCGGCGTTCGAGTAACGGGTGGGTGATGGTGTGTGCATGTTTGTATGTTGTATATTATATGTTGTCTGAAAATTTGAAATTGCGGCGGCTGCCATTCAGGATGCCAGTTGCTCCAGGCGTGTCACCCACGCATCGAAGTGGCGGCATTTTCCCCTGATTTTCGGCAGACTTATGACCTCAAGCACATTGATCGCACCGCTTTGGTCACTTGCCTTGTATTTCCCGTAAACCGGTATTTTGCTTCCAATGCGACTGGAAGGCGCGCCGTTTTCCGTATGGTTGATCTCCTCGATATCATCAAAGGCGGCAACGCTGTTTTTGAGTTGTCCGATTTCGCGCTCCCTGCCGGGAAATAGAGTGCCAAGCGCATCAAGATCGGCAAACAGGAGCGTCTCAAATTCGTGCAATGCCAGATGTGGAATAAACCGTTTTTCATCCATGCCCGCCTTGTCAACCGCGGCCCGCGTCAACAATTCCTCCAGGCGTTCGACTCGCCGGCGACAATCTTTGATATCAAAGGCATTCTGCCTGTCGGGAAAATCATTCGGCAATTTATAGACATCGAGACACGTCGTAAACCATACCCGTGGATGCCGCTGCCATTGCCGATACAGATCAGCCAGGTCATTGAGATAGTAATCGATCGTACGACCACCACCTTTGTACACACGTCCGGCTTTGCGATCCCGGCGGGTTGTGACAATGCGCGCGTACATATCAACTCCACGCGTGCCAAGATGCGGAGCCAGCAGGCGGTCAACGAGGTTGGCTTCGGAAAAACCCTCCGCGAGGCAAATCACCATGACTCGATTCATGGCCGCGGCCTCCCGCCCAGGATGTTTTTATCCCAAAGCTCACCAAGCGAGTAACGTTCCAACCATCCGGCGAGTTCAGCCTCATCGGGACGCGATAATACAGTTTCCCCTTCCTTGCGATCCACGACGATCAAGTCGCCGATATCCAGATGATCGACAAGCGGACTGGATTGGGTGGAAACAATCAACTGGCATTTTTCCGCAGCCAGTTGAAACATCCCAGCCAGCACGGTGATCGCGTACGGATGCAAGCCAAGCTCGGGTTCGTCGATGATTATTGTCGCCGGCGGTTTGGGTTGAAGCAGCAGCGTGGCAAGACAAATGAAACGAATGCTGCCGTCGGAGAGCTGGCTTGGATAATAGATTTTTTCGCCGTAACGCTCCTTCCAAAGAAGGGTGACCTGATTGTTGCGGTCCGGCTTTAGTTCGAAGTCGCCAAAGTATGGCGCCGCCTGGCGAATGTGGGAAACGATACGGTCGTAGTAATCGCGATTTTCGTCTCTCATGCGCAGCAAAAAGGGGGCTATGTTGCCGGCATCGGAACGGAACCGGTCATTATCAACGACATTTACAGCACGCATCATCGCCGCTTTGCGACTGGTGTTGTGAAAATGATATACGCGCCAGTCGCGAAGCGTATCCAATGTCCACAACTCCGCTGAAACCGGCGGCGTCAGTTGCAGCAGTTTGCTTTCGAGATGCCCTGATCCGAAATTCAAAACCTCACGTTCGCAAAGGCCGTCAAATTCCACCGTTTCCTTCGCAAAAAACAGCGCGCCATCGTCAGAAGCCTTCAATGTAAACGCGTATTTATATTTATTAAAATCGAAAGAAAGGCTGGCCGAAAACTCCTGGGTTGTCTGCACGCCGCGAAATAAAAACGCATCGGCGCGCCCGCGTTCGGCCACATAATTCCGCAAGCCCAAGTTTGAATCCACCATGTGTCCGAGCATGCGAAAGAAATCGATGAAGTTGGACTTGCCGGCGCCATTGGCCCCGATGAGCGCGTTCAGCCCTCCGTTCAACCGCACGGACTCCGGTTTCCGAAGCGATCGGAAACCTGCAATTTTGATCTCTGTCAGTATTCGGGCGTGGCTCATGGTGCATCCATTAATATAAAAACCTGGTTTTTATGAACCCGGCAATGACTGCCGGCGAGCAATATCAATCGCGATTCATGCGCCGCCGAGCGCCTTGTGGAGGGTGTCGAGTTCGTTGCGCAAGCGCGTGACTTCGGCTTCGAGCGCGGCGAGGCGGTGTTCGGCTTCGGGCGGGAGCGTTTGCATGACGGTCACCGACATGGGCACGGCAACCACCTCGGCGGCGGGTTCGCCGGTGAGGAGTTGCGTCCAGCGGGCTTCCTTCTGGCCGCGTTGCGGGGCGAGTTTGCGCGTGAGCGGTTCGGCAGGCGCGGAGAGGTCGGCGAGCAATTGCTCGACTTCCGCGACTTGCGCGGGCATGGCCGCCATGCGTTCGCCGCGGGCGCGCAGCTCGGCGGTGGTTTGCGGGCCGCGCAGGAGCAACTCGGCCAGCAGCACGCGCGCGGTCGGTTCGAGCGGATACACGGCGTCGAGCGTGTGCTTGAATTTCGCGACGCGCGCCTCCGCCCCGGCGAAATGCGTGACGAGGCGTTTCTGGCGCAGGCCGTCGAGCGCGTGCTCGATGTCCTCGTGCGTGGCGCTGATGATTGGATCGCGGTTGCTGCGCTGGTTGGCGGCGTTGACGAGCGCGTTGAGCGTGAGCGGATACACGTCGGGCGTGGTCAGCTCCTTTTCAATGAGACAGCCGAGCACCCGGGCTTCGAGCGGGGAAAGAATGCTGGAAGCCTGGGGCGCGGAGGTGTCGGGCGCGGAAGCATCGGGCGAATCATTGGTCATGCGCGCGAGCATCGTCGCGCGCATGGTCCGGCGCAAGCGCGTTGCTCAAAAAACACGGTTGCTCACTGATGTTACGCGAAGGTCGGTTTTTGGCAGGGCGGTCTAGCCGGGACCGCCGGGAGGCACGGATGACGAACGCGGCGGTCTCGGCGAGACCGCCCTGCCAATCGTCCTGCCAAAAAACCTCTTCTGCGTAACATCAGTTGCTCAGAAAACAAACCGCACGCCAAACGTCACGTCGCGGCCCGGCATGGGGGCGATGTCTTTCAAAAACGAAACGTGGTTGCGCGCTTCCTGGTCGGCGAGGTTTGTGCCGCGCACGAAGAACTCGCCCTCGATGCGTTTGCCGAGCGGCAGGCGGCAGCTCACGTGCGCGCCGAGCAGACCGTAGCCGGCGACGGGCGTCTCACCGGGCGCGAGGTGGCGCGCGCGTTCCGCGGTCTGCACGCCGAGGCCGGCGGAAAACGCGGAGCCGCGATACTCCAGCGCGATGCCCGCGCGGCGCGGCGTGATGCGCGGGAGCGGGTCACGCGTGGTCCGGTCCTTCGCGCGCACGGTGTCGGCGATGAGTTCAAGGTCGAGCGAGTGCGATTTCGATTCGTGCAGGTGAAAGATCAACTCAAGCTCGGCGCCGTAAAAGAGCGCGTCGTGCTGCGCGTAGGCGTACTCGGGCATGTCGTCGTTAATCGCGCCGGTGGCCTGCTCGAAGATGAATCCGTCGAAACGGTTCGCAAAAAGCGTGAGCGCACCGGTGATCCGGCCTGTTTTTTTGCGGAGGCCGAGGTCGAAGCCGAGCGATTTTTCATGGGCGAGGTCCGGGTCGCCGATTTCGTAGGCGTTGGTGCCGGCGTGCGGGCCGTCGGCGAAAAGCTCCTGCGCGTTGGGCGCGCGTTCGGAGCGCGCGAACGAGGCGCTGAGCGTCCAGGTTTTGGCGCGGTCGAGCGCAAGGACGGCGCCGAGCGACGCGCTCCACACGCCGTCATTGCGGCGGTCGGTGTCGGTCGTGACGCGTTGCTCCTCGGCGCGCGCGCCGAATTGCAGCGTCACGGGATGCAGCGGCAGTTCCTCGAAGAGAAACACGGCGGTGTTTTGCGTGATCGAGGGCGGCAGAAACGCCTCCTCGCCGAGCGCGGAAAAATCGCTGCGCGTGTATTGAAAGCCCCACGAGCCGTCGAGACGGCGGGCGAGTTTTTCGTGCAGGAGTTCGAGGCGGCCCTCGAGCGCCTTGTTTTTGAAAACGGTGCCAGGCTCCGTGTCTTCAAACTCGGTGTGCTTGTAGTCGGAGGCGGTGAACTTGGCGCGCGCGCCGCTGAAAATGCCGAAGGGGCGCGTGAGTTCGCCGGCGAGGTCGTAACTTTTTTCGACGAGGCGGATGGTCACGTCAGGCTCCGCGACGGCGCCGTAGTCGGTCTCGAAGCGGCGGGCGGAGGCGCCGATGTAGCCGGCGCCGGATACAAACGAGAGTCCGCCACTGTAGGCGGTGGTGGTCACGGCGCTGTTGGTGAGCGTGCCGCGGTTTTCCGGTTCAGCGGGATTCGCGTAGCCGGGGATGCGGACGTCGTCCGCGTCGCGGCGCAGGCCCTCGGCGTGCCACGCGAGCGAGTTGCCGAGCGCGCCGTCAAAGGCGGCGAGGCCGGTCCATTCGCCGGACGCGGTGCCGTAACGTCCCGCGGCGCGGCCGGTGAGCGCGGAGGCGGGCAGCGCGCCGGGGATGCGGGCATCGATGACGTTGACGACGCCGCCGACGGCGTTGCTGCCGTAGAGCAGCGAGGCGGGGCCGCGCACGACTTCGATGCGGCGCGCGAGGAGCGGTTCGATGGCAACGGCGTGGTCGGGGCTGGCGACCGAGGCGTCGAACACGCCCGCGCCGTTGTTGAGCACGCGGACGCGGTCGCCGCCGAGTCCGCGAATCACGGGCCGGCTCGCGCCGGGGCCGAACCAGGTCGAGGCTATGCCGGGCTGCCCGTCGAGCGTGGCGCCGAGCGAGGATTGTTGGGCGAGGAGGAGATTTTGTCCGGCGAGGACATTGGTGGCCGAGGCAAGCTCGGCCTGGTCGCGCGAAAACGGCGACGCGGTGACGACCATGTTTTCGAGATGCACGGGTTCGTCGGCGGGACTCTGCGCGCTGGCGGTGGCGAGCGCGGCGAGTGTTATCGGGAGCGAGAGTGTGAAACGGGAAATGAAACGGGAATTGAAGCGCGAATTGCTGGAATTGCCGGATGCGTTGGAATTGCTGGATGCGTTGGAGGAGTTGGATGAGTTGGATGAACTGGATGAGTTGGATGAAAAGTGTGTGTACATAGTGAGTGCGGAGTTGATGTTGCTGAAGTTGCGTTGGGTTTGTTTGCGCAGTGCGCAGGGACGGGAAAATGCCGGCTGGAAGCCGGCGCTCCCAGGCGCTGACGCGTTATTTCTTATTCCAATGCGCGGTCACGTTGAGACGGATTGAAAAGCGTATTCCATGCAGTGCGGGGGCGTTGTTTGCGAAGCCCCTGCATGCAAGTCGTCTCAATTTGAAAGCGAACTGGTATTACGCCAGCAACGGCGGTCCGCATTTCAGGGGCAGCAGGTGTCTGGGGCTGGCGAGGTGCAGCGCAACGGGCGCCGCGGGAAAAGTTTCACGCCACTCGATCTCCACCGCCGTCGCCGCGGCAAGGGCGGTCGTGAGCGTGACGCCGTGCGCGAGGAAGACGATGGCGCACTCGTGGTCGGCGTGATCCGCGTCGGCGTGCAGGTGTTTGTGCGCGACGGGCGCGGCGGCAAGCAGCGCGACCGTCAGCACGAGCGCGGCCAGCCCCGCCGCGACAAGGCGGCGAAAGAGCGGCGGCGTGACTCGTGGGTTTGTGCGCATGAAGACGTGAGACGTGAAATGGAGCATTGATAATGCCAGAGGTGTCAAGTCTGGCGGGCGGACGGGCGAGCGGGCGAGCAGGTGGGCGAGCGGGCGGACGGGCGAGCATGCAGTCGGACGCGTCGGATTTTTGGCATATTGCGGCGAGAATTTGTTTGGATTGCACCCGTCGCACGGCTCTCGCATGTTGTGCGGCTTTTCATTTCGCAATCCGCATTTCGTATTCCGCAATTCGCATTCCACATTCCGCATTTCATGAGAATCCGCGCCTTCAAAGGTCTTGTCCCGAAACCCGAACTCGCCGCCGAAGTGGCCTGCGTGCCCTACGATGTCGTCAACACGGCGGAGTCCGCCGCGCTCGTTGCCGGCAAGCCGCACAGCCTGTTGCACGTTGACCGCGCCGAGATCGCGTTTCCGGCGGGCACCGACATTTACAGCGACCAGGTTTACGCGAAGGCGCTCGAAATGTTTCAAAAACTCCAGCGCGACGGCGCGCTCGTGCGCGAGACCGGGCCGTGCATTTATGTTTACCGGCAGCAGATGGGCGCGCACGTGCAGCACGGCATCGTGGCGCTCGTCAACGTCGAGGATTACGACGCCGGGCTGATCAAGAAACACGAGAAGACGCGCAGGGACAAGGAGGACGACCGCACACGCCTCATCGACACGATCAGCGCGAACACCGGCCCGGTGTTTCTCACGTATCGCGACGCGCCCGCGGTCACCGCGCTCGTCAGCGCGAAGACCGGCGAAAAGCCGCTCCACGATTTCACCGCGCCCGACGGCATCCGCCACACGTTCTGGCGCGTGGCCGGCGGCGCCGAATGGATCGCCGCGTTTGGCGCCGTGCCCGTCACGTACATCGCCGACGGGCATCACCGCGCCGCGTCCGCCGCGCGCGTCGCCCGCCTGCGCCGTTCGCGCAACGCGCGGCACGACGGCACCGAGGATTACAACTGGTTCCTCGCCGTGCTCTTCCCCGCGAGCGAACTCAAGATTCTCCCATATAACCGCATCGTCACCGATCTCAACGGACTCACGCCCGGCGCGTTTCTCGCCGGGGTGAAAGCCGTGTTTGGGCTTGAGGAAAACGCAAAGCCGGCGCCCGATGCCGTTGGCCGCGTGAGCATGTATCTCGGCGGCAAATGGTATGGATTGCGCTGCCCCGCCGCCGACCCGAAGGCCGGCCCCGTTGACCGCCTCGACGTGAGCGTGCTGCAAAACCTGCTCCTCGCGCCCATCCTCGGCATCGACGATCCGCGCACGAGCAAGCGCGCTGATTTCGTCGGCGGCATCCGTGGCACGGACGAGTTGACCAGGCGTGTCGACGCGGACGGCGGTGTGGCCTTCTCGATGTATCCGACAACCGTGGCGCAACTCATGGACATCGCCGACGCCGGCGAAATCATGCCGCCCAAGAGCACGTGGTTCGAACCAAAGCTGCGCTCGGGCCTGGCGATTCACACGTTCTGAGAAAAAGGCTGAAGGGCTGAAGGGCTGAAAAGCTGAAGAACTGAAAAGCTGAAACCGGCAACCGGAAGGATATAAATATTTGGACGCGTCATTGATGTTGCGGACGTCATTGATGTTGGCGGACGTCATTGATGTTGGCGCTTGCCTCAGTCCTTCAGCCTTTCAGCCTTTCAGTCCTTCAGCCCTTTTCATCACGGCGGTTTCAACCACCCGCCTGAACAAAATTGAACATGACAGACAATCCAAATCCAGCCGTGGCAAACGGCTCTCCGTGGCGGCGTTTTGTGACGCCCGTTCTCAGCATGGCGGCCGTGGTGCTGCTCTCAAACGTGCTCGTGCAATATCCGATAAACGCGTGGCTCACGTTTGGCGCGTTTTCGTATCCGCTCACGTATTTCGTGACCGACATTTGCAACCGCTGGGCCGGCCCCGCGCTCGCGCGCCGCGTGGCGTGGGCGGGCTTCATCACGGGCGTGGCGTCGTCGTTCGCGCTGCATGTGCCGTGGCGTATCGCGGTGGCGTCCGGCGTGGCGTTCATCGTGTCGCAATTGCTCGACATCGCCGTCTTCAACCAACTCCGCAAAAAGAGCTGGTGGAAAGCGCCCCTGTGGGGATCGAGCGCGGCGTCGGTCATCGACACGGCGATTTTTTTCTCAATCGCATTTGCCGGCACGGAATTGAACTGGGTGCATCTCGGCGCCGGCGATTTGTGCGTGAAGCTCACCATGGCGCTCGTGCTCCTCGCGCCCTTCCGCGCCATGATCGGCTGGCTGGGGCTGATGCCGAAAAAGGCATGACTGATGTTACGCGGACAGCAGGGCATAATTCCGATTTGCTTTCAAAGTGGAGACGCATCGCAGGACACATCGCAGGCGCTTCGCCTGCCTCTCCGGGTTTTGAAAGGCACCCTTCAGACGTTCAGACGCTCAGGCGCGCTTTTGCAAAGGCGCTTTTGCAAAGGCGCGCTTGCTCTTTTGCGCACGGACTCTTTAAGTCCAAACCCGTTTGTCGTTTTCCATCCACATACATCTCCACATCTCCACATGAGCATACCGACACGTCCTCTCTCGACCTGGGCCAGAAATATAGCGCCATCCCCGACGCTCGCCGTTGACGCGAAAGCCAAAGCGCTTCTCGCCGCCGGCGAAGATGTCTGCGGATTCGCCGCGGGCGAACCCGATTTCGACACGCCCGACCACATCAAGGAGGCGTGCATGGCCGCGCTCAAATCCGGCAAAACCAAATACGCCCCCACGCCCGGCATCCAGCCGCTCCGCGAAGCCATCGCGTCGGATTACGCCACCCGCGTCGGCCTCAACGTCACGCCCGCGCAGGTCGTCGTTTCGCCCGGCGGCAAGTTTTCCTGCCACCTCGCCATCATGGCCGTCTGTTCGCCCGGCGACGAAGTCATCCTCCCCGCGCCGTACTGGGTGAGTTATCCCGAAATGGTGAAACTCGCCGGAGCCACGCCGAAAGTCGTGCTCGCCGGCGACTCGACCGGATTCCGCCTGACCGCCGCGCAAGTCGAGGCCGCCGTCACGCCAAAAACAAAACTCATCATCATCAACTCACCCTCGAACCCGACCGGCGCCGTCTACACGCGCGCCGAACTTGAGGCGATCATGGCCGTCGCGCTGAAGCACAACCTCTACGTGATGTCCGACGAAATCTACGAGCGCCTCATCTACGACGGCGCCAGGCACGTTTCGCCCGCCACTTTTTCAAAGGAAGCCGCGGAGCGCACCATCACCATCTCCGGTTTCTCAAAACCCTACGCCATGACCGGATGGCGCCTCGGCACGCTCGTCGCGCCCGGCCCCGTCGCCAAAGCCGCCGCCGAGATACAAAGCCAGACCAGCTCGAACGCCACGACCTTCGCGCAATACGGCGCGCTCGCCGCGCTCATCGAAAAGGAAAAGACAAAAGCATCCGTCGAAGCCATGATGGTTGCGTTCGACCGCCGCCGCAAATACCTGCATGCCGAACTGAACAAGATTCCCGGCATCTCGTGTCTGCTCGCGCAAGGCGCCTTTTATCTGTTTCCGAACATCAGCAAGTTCGGCCTCACGTCGGCTGATTTTTGCGACAGGCTGCTTGACCTGCAAAAAGTCGCCGCCGTGCCCGGCAGCGCCTTCGGAGCCGAAGGCTACCTCCGCCTCAGCTACGCAACGAGTGACGAGACAATCAGGAAAGGCGTGCAACGCCTCGCCGCCTTCTGCGCCAGCCTGGAACACTGAATATAAAACAGCACGGGAAAATTATACAAAAGCCGGCATCCAGCGACAAGCGTGCGCCCGGCCCCGGATGCTTCATGACATGTGTATAAATCCGCGGCTTCTCCACGCGCACATGCCCTTTTCCCTTTGTTCGCAATCCCCGATAAACGCCCTGGCCTCCCACGTGTGCGCGGCCTGACACAAGGTCAGGCCCTGCGTGCTGCAATACTATCCAGAGAAGTAACTCATTTTTGCGAGGATTTTGTATGCGCCTGTCATGCGGCCATTTTGTAATATCAGTTATATGGGTAAAATATGAAAAATTCCGAACGGTTGCCGCACATGCCCGGCAACCGTTCGGAAGGATATGATTTTATTTTTCAAAATCAATTCCCTTTTTGGTCAAAATCGCTTTTTGGTCAAAATACCCAGTGCGCGCCCACCGTCACCATGCGCGTGTAATCCTGCCTCGTCCGAACGCGGCGGTCCTCCTCCGCCACTCCGCCCGTGTCGTCGTCGAACGTATGCCACGCGCCGCTTTGCCACGACCAGCGCACGCCGATGTCGATGCCGGAGCGTTCCGCGACTTTGATCATAAAACCAACCATGCCCGACGCCGTCACCGAGTAGTCGAAACGCCGGAAAATCTCATACCACACGTTCAAGTCCTCGTTCCCGGAATCGTATTCGTAGCGGAAAAACTCCGGCGAAAAACTGTTGCTTGTCATGTGCAAGCCCGCGCCCGCGCCGGCGTAGAGCGTCACGGGAGTCCTCGGCACGCGCACGTAGTGGCGATAGTTCAACGTGACCGGCATCTGCAACTCGCGCGTTGTGTCGATCAGATTGTCGAACCGGTCGTAGCGTTGCGTTTTCCAACGTCCCACAAACCACTCGAAACTCATTTCGCTCGTGTCGTTTTTTCCAAAATGACTGCCGTATGAAATACCGACAACCGCCGCGCCGGTATTTTCGTCGCGCAACGACTGCACAAAACCGGCTGTGAGCCGCCCGGCCCCGTCGCTCCAGTCAACCGCAAACACGTTCGCCACCACTGACACCGAAACCATCAACAACACGCAACCGCGTGGAAAAGAAAAACGCACATTCACCGGGATTTTCATGGAAAACAGGATGTTATGCGGATGTGTGACACGCGGTTCATGCAGTTTGTGCCACGCGCGCACGGGACTGGGGATTTTGGAATTTTGGATTCTGGATTTTGGATTGCGCGGTGCCGCGCGGTTACGAGCTGATGTTACGCAACCGGCAGATTTTGCGGTGGCCTGACTTTGCATCAGGCCGCGAATGCGTGGGGCCATGCAGGTAATCCGCGGCCTGACACAAGGTCAAGCACTACGCGCTGCGTAATATTAGTCATATGGACAAAATACGAAAACTTCCGAACGGTTGCTGCACATGCCCAGCAACCGTTCGGAATGATATGATTTTATTTTTCAAAATCAATTCCCTTTTTTATTTTGCGACTGATTAACTGATGTTACGCATCCGGTTGATTCCGTAGGGCCTGACCTTGTGCAGGCCGTATACGCGTGGGATGCCACACTGGTAATTCGCGGCCTGACACAAGGTCAGGCCCTACGCACTGCGTAACATCAGTGATTAAATTGAAGTTAGGCAGTGCGTGGGACCTGACCTTATGTCAGGCCGCGAATGCGTAGGGAGCCACGCAGATAATCCGCGGCCTGACACAAGGTCAGGCCCTGCGTGCTGCGTTACATCAGTCATATGGGTAAAATATGAAAACTTCCGAACGGTTGCCGCACATGCCCGGCAACCGTTCGGAATGATATGATTTTATTTTTCAAAATCAATTTCATTTTTTATTTTGTGACTGATTAAATTGATGTTACGCGACAGCGCCTGGGAGCGTGGGCATCTTTGCTCGCGATGCGTTTTCGAAATATAAGAAGCAGGCGCACGGCGTTTCGCGGGCAGGGATGCCCGCGCTCCCAGGGATGGACTTCGCGTTGGCCTCGCCCAATCGCGGGGGAGGCGGGTTTGGTTGGTCGCGGAAGAACACAGCGGCGCCTTTTGTACCGGCCTTCGCGTAACATCAATTACGAATGCGCAAACGGAGCGGCAGCTCCCAATCGTTTCGAGGCCGCAGGCCGACAGTCTGCCAAATCGGGTTCCGGGCAAAGCGAGAAGCCTGACATCCAAAATCCAAAATTCACCGCCCCGCGCGCTCCACGCGGCGCAGCAGCCAGAGGCCCGCGACGATGAAGACGGCGTTCGGCAGCCAGATCAATAGCTCGGGGTGCAGGTCCGGGCGCTTGTCCAGCCAGCCCACCGCCACCGACATCACGTAATACACCACCACCAGCAACATCGCCATGCCGATGTTGGCTGATGATTCTTTGCGTTGCGTCCTTATCCCCAGCGGCACCGCCAGCAGCACAAACGAAAACACGCCCAGCGAAAACGTCAGCTTGTTGTGGATGGTGAGCGTGATTTTCAGGCGGTCGACATCCGTGGATTCCGGGTCGGCGGCGAGCGCGGCGCGGCGGGCAAGCAGTTGGGGCAGGGTCAGCCATTCCGGTTTTTCCCGGAATCCGCGCCGGCCGAGGAAATCGCCCAGGGGGATTTCGAGGGCCGTTTCCGTGCCGTCGATTTGCAGGATGTTGTTGTTGGGGGCGGGCGCGTCGGGGTCGGCTGCGCGGCGCGCTTCGATGGTGCCGTTGAGGGGGAGGACGCGGAGCACGCCGGCTTCGAGGTCGAAGTCGATTTCCGCCGACGCGGCGTGGTAGATGTGCGTGGCGCGTTGCTGTCTGTCGAGCAGCCAGACCCAGAGGTTGTCGTGGCGCTTGCCGTCCTTTTTGTCGAAATAAACAACCGCGCCCGGTATCTCGCGCATGAAGGTGCGGGGCACAAAGAAGTTTGCCGCGGTGTCGCGCAGCGCTTTTTCGAGTTCCACGTGATAGGCAATGCGCGAGCGGGGCATGAGGTAGAAGTTGATGCCGAGTTCGGCGGCGACGCCGAGCAGGGCGAGCGCGAAGACGGGGCGCGCGATGCGCGCGAGGCCGAGGCCGGAGGTGCGCATGGCGGTGATTTCGTTGTCCGCCGACATGCGTCCGAGCACGAGGAGCACGGCGAGGAGCATGCCGATGGGGACGGCGTAGGTGCCGACATATTGGGCCATGTCCCAGCAGAGGCGCAGGAAGAGGGAGAGGGGAATGCGTCCGTCGAGCAGGTACACGAGCACGTCCTTGAGGAGGTTGACCGCGCCGAAGACGAATCCGATGAACATGATCGCCGCCGTCGCCGTCGAGGCGATGGAGCGGGCGATGTAGGTGTCGAGGGTTTTGAACATGTGGCCGGGTGGGAGGCGGTGGGTCGGAATCAGTGTCGTTTGGATGGTGTGTTTTTTCAGTCGCGAATGGACGCGGCACGGCATGGCCACAACCAAAGAAACAGGCTCAAACCAACAATCCGATTGCCACAAAAAACGCAAAAAGGGCGTTGCGTGCTTTTGGTCATCAAGCGAGCGCCTATAGGCGCTGCGGTTTCCTTGTCTGCAAAATCATGTTTTGCCGGAAACGGGTTCGCGGCGCTTATAAGCGCCAGGGAGACATCCGTATGCGAGGTGGCGTTTTGTGTGTGTTTTGTGGCAATTGGTTTGTTGGTTTGAGCGGGTCGCGGCATAGGGAAATCGTGCGCAAAAAAACAATCCTTGAGGGTGGTGGCGCGAATGTCACGCGGAAGAGTTTTGTTTGGCAGGGTGGTCTCGCCGGGGGCGCCCTGCCAGGGTCAGAATAATTCGCCTTGCGCGGCGGGGGGGCGAGGGAGTTCGGCGCCGAGGAAGACACCGTAGCGTTCCAGCCAGTCGTCGAGTTTGGCGGCGTAATACTCCGGGTCATAGGGCGCGGGGGGGGAAAGGGCTGAAGGACTGAAGGGCTGAAGGGCTGAAGGATGGAGGGGGGCGGAGGCGGGAGCGGGAGCGGGGGGGGCGAGGGGGCGGGCGCGCTGCCAGTCGGCGGTTTTGCCTTTGGTCTTGGGGGTGATGTAGTAGGTGACGCGGTCGCCCATGCGGGGGCGGGGGGTCATGCTGAGCGCGACTTCGGCGGTGGCGCGGCGGGGCTTGCCGCCTTCGGCGATGTGGCGTTCGTAGGTTTCGGGTTTTTGGGTGAGGGTTTCGGTTTTCGCGAGTTCGGCGAGGGGCATGGCGCCTTCGGCGATGCGGCGGCGGTATTCGTCGAGGAGCGCGAGGGGCGGGAGGGGCGTCGCGATGCCGAGGAGGTGGTGGATGAGAGTGTCGGTAAGTTTTTTGAGGTAGGGTTCGATGCCGCGCGAACGGAGCGCGGAGCCGCGGATGATGATCCGGGGGGGGAGGCCGTCCGCGGGCGGGGGATCGAGGAGGGCGTAGTTTTTGGATTTGTAGCAGAACATGGCGGCGTGGGTGCCGTCGTGTTCGAGGTCGATGCCGGGGGGGAGGGCGGCTTGGGCTTTGGCGAGGAGGGCGGCGGGGGAGGCGGGGTGTTTTTCGGTGGAGAGGTAGATGCCGTCGGTGTCGGCTTCGAGGATGTCGCAGCCTTCGGCGGCGAGGGTGTCGATGAGGGTTTGGAGGAGGGCGCGTCCGCGGCGGGTGACTTCGGCGGCGAGGGCGCCGTCGCCAAAACGGGCGCCGGAGAAGCCGAGGTAGCCGTAGAAGGAGTTGATGAGGATTTTGTAGGTGGCCTGGCGGGCTTGATACGCGGCGCGGAGGTGCGGGGCGGGGGTGGCGCGGGCGAGTTGTTTGTATTTGAGGCGGTAGTCGCGGAGGCGGCGGAGCATGGGAATGAAGACGCCGAGGGTGTCGCCGGCGGGGTTGCGGCCGATGGCGAGGAGGAGGCTTGGGTAGAGGGAGGCGACGTCGAAGTGGAGGATGTTTTTGTAGACGCCGGCCTTGAAGGAGCGGGTGTAGCCGCCGGCGAAGGGGGGTGTCTCGGCGGGGGCGGGGCAGGACTGGCGGGCGTGGTAGTAGGCTTCGAGGAAGAGGAGGTCGATTTTCACGGTGGCGCCGCGGAGGGTGGCGTCCTGGAGGAGGATGGGGAAGGTGCGTGTTTGTTCGCAGTAGGTGGGGAGGAGGAGGTCGGCGAGACCTTTGGTTTCGCGGAGGTCGTCGCCGAGGTAGGCGGTGAAGGCGGCGCGGTTTTCGCGGTAGGCGGTGTGGATTTTGGAGCCTTCGATGTAGGTGCGGGCGCCGGTGCTGGCGGCGTCGGGGGGGGTGATGCCGAGGTGGAGGGCGCTGTTTTTGAGGCTGTAGCTGGTCATTTCGCGGGTGGTGATGTCGTGGAGTTGGACGAGCATGTAGGTGTCGATGATGGCACGGCCGGGGAGGTCGCAGCGTGGGAAGTCGAGCCAGCGTTCCGCGATTTTGAGGCGTGAGTTGCGGAAGGTGGCGTGCTGGCCGAAGCGGCCCCAAGCGCAGGGGACTTTGTGGCGTCGGGCGCGTTGGCGGAGGTAGTCGAGGTCGAATTTGAAGATGTTGTGGCCTTCGATGGTGTCGGGGTCTTCGGTGGCGAGGATTGTGTTGAGTTGTTCGAGGAGTTTTTTTTCGGCGGCGTCGGTTTGCTCTTCGAGGATGAGGAGGTGGCGCGTGGAAAGGGCTGAAGGGCTGAAGGGCTGAAGAGCTGAAGGTTGGGGGGCGGAAGCGGCGGGGGGGGCGGGGGTGGTGAATTGGAGGCCGATGGCGAGTATGTGGTCGTTGGGGTTGGCGGCGTTGCTGAAGATGGCTTCGCCGGCGGAGGCGGTTTCGATGTCGAGCTGGCAGCGGCGGAGTTGGTGGAAGGCGAGTTCGCCGAAGAGTCGCTGGCGCGTTTGGAGCAGGAACTGGTTTTCGTACGGGCGAAGGATGTCGGCGGTGGATGGCAGCGCTTCGCAGGCGGCAGGTGTGTCCGCGTGGGCGAGGCGCGTGAAGGCGCCGGGGCCGTTGAGTGTTTCGATTTGGATGCCGGCAGGGGCAGCGGGGGCGGCGGCGGGGGCGGGAGGCGCGGCGAGGGCGGTGGGGGTGGCGGGAGCGGGAGGCGGCAGCCAGGCGAAGGGGCGGAATGGGGCGGTTTGCGTGGTGCGAGAGCCGTCGGGCGCGGCGAGGGAGAGGTGCGCGACACCGGCGGCGTCGACCCAGAGGCCGCAAATGGCGGGGGAGGCGGGGACAGGGGCGGCGAGGGAGGAGGAGGCGGCGGCGAGGGAGGCGGGTGATGTTTTTTCGGACATGGGGTACTGTATGCGCGAAATGTGGGCGCGGGTCAACGCAGGGCGTGAAAGGAGGGCGTGGCGGACGGAGCGGACTGATCAGACAGAGCAGGCTGGCAAGCCAGGCGAACTGGGCAGGCCGGACAGGCAGGCCCTGCGCGCACAGGCTCTACGCGCTGCGTGATGGCAGTTACCGGAGTTGGGGGGCGGTGAGCGGGGTGCCGACGATGAGGAGGCCGCAGAGGTGGAGGCCGTGGGGGGCGTAGGGGGTTTCGTCGGTGATGGGATTTCCGGCTTTTGCCATGATCGCGGCTTTGTCGATTTTGTCCGGGAGGAGTTCGAGGCGTACGTGGTGTTCGGTGTCTTCGAGCGGTTTTGCATGGAACCAGGGTCTCAGCGGGTGGCGGCCGGGGGTGGAAAAGGTGTCGAAGAGTGTGCTGGTTTCGACTTCCTGGCCGTCGATTGTGCAGCGGAATTTTCCGTTGTCGGAGCCTTTCAGTCCAATGATGCCGAGGCGCGTGCCTTTGAAGGCAAATTCGACCGTGGCGCCGGGCGTGAAGGTGGTCCAGATTGGCGGGGCCATCCGGCCGGCCTGGCGGGCCACGGTGTCGGTGGCGGGGAGCTGGCGCCATGCGTTGGTTTTGGCGCCGGGGGAGGGCAGGATGAGTTTTGCGTGTTGCCAGTTGTCGTCGCGAAGGGGCGGGGGGAGGGCGGCGGCGGTTGTCGCGGGGGCGCTGGTTTTGATGAGCACGGGGAGCGCGCGTTCGAGCGTGAGGGCGTAGATGCGGTGGCCGGCGTCGGTCGGGTGCGTTTTGTCGCGCGTGAAAATGATTCGTCCTTCGGCGTCCTTGCCGTCGGCGTCGGCTTTCACCGATGGCGGCGCCGAGAAAACCAGCGTGTTTGCGGTGACGCGGCGCAAGACTTCGACTCCAAGGTGTATCGTGGGGATGTCGTAATGCGCGGCGACTTTTTCCATCGCAGCCGCGCTTTGCTGGTATTGGCCGGACTTGAGCGCGGTGAGATGCGGTTCGGAAAGTGTGTAGACAAAGCAGATGTCGATTCCGGGGTTTGCGGTGCGCGTCTGGCGGACGATGCCTTCCATCTGGGCCTCGATGTTCGCGGACGGAACGCCGCTGTCGTTGACGGCGAATTCGACAAGGAGGAGGTCCGGGGTTTTGTCGAGGACGTCGCGTTGCAGGCGGCAGGCTCCGTAGTCGGAGCCGGTGCCGGAGACGGCGGCGTAGATTTCGGTGAACATGGCGCCCGGAAAGGCGCGGCGCAGGATGCCGAGCGTGTGCACGCGCCAGCCGTTGGCCGCGGTGATGCTGCCGCCGAGAAATGCCACGCGCACCTCGCGCTTTGAATTGATTTTTGCGGCGACGCGCGGAAGGGCGCCGCGGGAATTAAGTTCGGGCGGCTCCGGGGGAAAGGGCTGAAGGGCTGAAGAGCTGAAGGGCTGAAGGGGGGAAGAGCTGAAGAGCCGAAGGGCTGAAGGGCTGAAGGCGGAGAGAGTGAGGGCGGAGAGGAGGGTGGCGAGGAGTGTGCGTGTGTGTTTCATGGTGGTGAAGGTGTGCTGTGTTGTGTGGTGTGGCGTGAGGTGAGGTGTGGTGAGGTGTGGTGTGGTGTGGTGTGAGGTGTGTTATTCGGGCAAAACGCTGCTGAAGCTCGTGCCGTGCCGGAAGGCGCCCGGGTGGATTTCGCCGGCGGTGGCCGTGTTCTCCACGCGGAGGGAGACGGCGACGCCGTAGGCGAGGCGCTTTTGGTTGATGTGCCAGCCGTTGGTCAGGCTTGTGCTGCCGGCGGGTGTCATGTTGGCGTAGAAAAAGGGTTCGCCGGCGGGCGGCGGCTGGTCGAGCGGAAAGGCGCAGGCACTGATCGCCGGGTTGTCAGAGCCGCGGCGCGGGGTGATGCGAGCGACGAGGAGATAATCGGTGTCGTCCTTGAAGAAGGGCGTTTTTTGTTCGCGGGCGGGCCAGGCGGTACTGGTGCTCGCGGGCGACCAGTCGCTGCCGATGGAGGCGAAGAGGTGGTTGCCGGCGGTGACGCCGAGCGTGGCGACGGGTTTGCCGTCGTTGTCGAGAAGGAGCACGCGCGGGGCGGCGCCGGCGGTTTTGCGGAGTGTGACGCTGATGTAGGCGGGGGCGCGGTCGTAGACGCTGATCGGGCGCGAGAGCGCGACGGCGGCGGCGGTTTGCAGGGCGGCGACTTGTATTGGTTTTTTGGATACGAGGTGCGAAGGTTTGTAGGCGCGGACGTAATCGACGGCCATGAATGTGCCGTCGGCGGCGTCGGTGAAGGGCGTCCATTTTTCGCCCCAGGGGAGGTTGGAGAAAACGATGTTCATGCGGTCGCCATTGTAGCCGCCGAGGTAGCTCCAGTCGGGCTGGCCGTGGCGGCCGTAGGCGGATTTTTCGCGGTCGGTGGGAAATTGTTTGAGTTTGCCGGCGCCGGTGCGCCATTGGTCGCGGTGTATGTTGTGGTGTTCGCCGCGCCAGCATTCGACGCCGTCGAGATAGTAGATTTGTTCGGTTTCGCCGAGCCACATGCCCCAGGTGTGGTAGTCGTCGAAGGTGTGCCGCGCGATCTGGCCCTGGGCGATGTCGACGGGTTTGCCTTTGTCGTCTTTCGCGTAGGAAAAGGTTTTCCAGTCGTGCCAGGCTGGTCCGCCGTAGCCGTTGAGCGCGCCGGGGACATCGGGGACACGCACGTCTTTGCGGGCCTCGACGATGTCGACTTCGTAGCGGTCGCGGATGCCGTCCTTGCCGGGGGCGCTGATGCTCGCCAGCCAGAAGGCGTTGTTCACGCCGGGGCACTGGCCGGATTTGAAACGCGCCTCGTAGTAGGTGTTGGGGCCAAAGGTCTCGCGGGTGTAAACGTAGCCGGAGGTCCAGTTGACGGTGCGTTTGCCGAAGGCGCGCGTTTCCTTGCGGACGTGCAGGAGGAGTTCGCCGTCGCGGACTTCGAGGTTGCCGGGGCCGCGCGCGGTGTCGTTTCTGATGGCAACGTCGTAGGCTTGCGAAACCCACACGCGGTCGTCGAGTTTCGGGCCGTCGAAGTCGTCGGAAAAGATGAGCGTGAAATCGTGGCCGAGCGCGGACGGCGGGGAGGAAAGGGCTGAAGGACTGAAGGGCTGAAGGGCTGAAAGGAGGGCGAGTGCGGCGGTGGCGGTGACGGTGACGGGGAGCGTGGGTTTCATGGTGGGGAAGGCGTTTGTTGTGGGTGTGGGTTTCATGGTGAAAAGGTGTCAGTCGTGGGCGGGGGTTTGCCAGGTGGTGGTTTTGAGTTCGCGGGCGACGTGGTGGTAGAGGGCGCGGGGGGTGTGGGTTTCATCGACGAGGCCCCAGCGGCGGTAGCCGTCGAGGCCGGTGCCGGGGTAGCGGCTTGGGTAGTCGTTGAACGACCAGAACGAGAAGCCGCATATCCATGGGCGCGCACGCACGATGGCGAACATTTTGTCGAAATGAGCGAGGCGCTCCTGTTCGTTTTTCACGCGGTCGGCGCGCAGGCCAAATTCGGTGATGAGCACGGGCTTGCCGGGCCACGTTTCATGCACGGGGTCGATGAAGGCGGGGACGTCCTCCGGTTTGAAATAGATGTTGGCGCAGATGAAATCCACGTGGTGCATGCTGAATGTTTCGGCGGGTTGTTGTTTTTCGCGGAGGATGCGCAGCGGCGTTCCCAGGGCGGCGAAGGTGACGGGGCGCGTGGTGTCGAGCGTCTTGACGAAGGCGAACATTTGTTTTGTCCATGCGACGCCTTCGGGGAGCCACGATTCGTATTCGTTGCCGATGCTCCAGCCGACGACGCTGGGGTGATTCCATGTCTCGCGGATGAACGCGCCCATGCCGGCTTGGAAGCGCGCCTGGATTTCGGGGCGGGCGAGGTCGGTGGCGTACGCACCCCAGAACGGATATTCGATGATGATGAGCATGCCGTTGCGGTCGGCCCAATCGAGCGCGCGTGTGCTGACCGGATAATGCTGGAGGCGCGCGAAGAGCAGGCCCGCGTCTTTCATGAGCCGGAGGCTTTGCGCGACGGCTTCGGGCGGCACGATGCCGTCGAGGGTTTTGTTTTCGCGCGTGCGGTTTGCGCCGGCGAGGCGGACGGGGTCGCCGTTGAGGAGGAATTGTCCGCCGGCGACGCGGATGTCGCGGATGCCAAAGGCGGCGGTGTGCGTGTGCGTGCCGGCTGGCGTGTGCGTGCTGGCTGGCGTGTGCGTGCCGGTGTGCGTGCTGGCTGGCGTGCGGACGGTGACGCGGCTTTCGTAGAGTTTGCGGCTGGCAAGCGTCCAGCGGGTGATGTTGTGGAGATCGAACGTGGCGGCGGGAGCGTTGTCCGCGAGGGCATTGTCGCGGGTTTGCGAGGCGACTGGGGTTCCGGGATTTTCCGGGTCGATGATGTCGATGGTGATGGCGGCGTTTTGGGGGAGGACGCCGTGAGCCAGGGTGATGGTGATGGTGACGCGGGCGGTATCGGGGCCGGTGAGAATGGTTTCGATTTTTTGCCGGTCAACGCGCGCGGCGGGGAGGGATTCGAGGGTGATCGGGCCGAGGAGTCCGCCGTAGTTGAGCCACGGATACAGTTGGTCGCCGGGGCGTTTGCCGGTGCGCGCGCCGGGGATCGTGGTGGTGTCCCATGAATTGTCCACGGCAATGGCGACGTGGTTTTGTCTGCCCGGCTCGATGGCGGAGGTGACGTCGATTGCGACGGGGATTCCGACACTGTCGTGGGCGCCGAGGTCGTGTCCGTTTATCCAGAGATGAAAACGTTCGCCGACGGCCCCGAAGGTGAGCCGCCATTCGGTTTCGCCGGGCGCGGGCGCGACGGGGACGAAGGAGCGGCGATACCACATGATGCCGGTGTATTCGCCGAAGCGGGCGTCGGTTGTCCAGCAGTGCGGCGCGGGGACGGCGTCCCAGCCGTCGGCGGGGGCGGGTTTGGCGCGGTCCCAGTTTGCGGGCGGTTTGTGCCAGTCGAGGGATTCGCCGCGGCGCATGGGGTCCATGGCGAGGTGCCAGCCGGCGCCGTCCAGGGATTGGGCGCCGGCTGCCGCCGAAAGCAGGAAGACAGGGGACAAAACAAGGAGCGTTGCAATGAGGAGAAGACGCGAGCGTGTCATGGCGGTGTTGAAAAATGCGCGGTGTTGAAAACGGGCGGTGTTGAAAAAGGGATCAGCGGTTTTCGATGGTGATGATTTCAACGCCCCAGGCGGCGATTTCGATTTTGCGGGAGCCGCCGTTTTTTGGAAACGTTACATGGCTCGCGACGGCGCGGGGGCTGTTGTTGAGGAGGATGACGTGGGTCTTGGTTTTGTCGGTCGACTCGGCGGTGAGGTAGTCGATGTCGGGGCGGCCGGTGTCGACGTCGAGCCACGTGAGGTTGACGGGGGCGCCGTGGATTTTTCCGGGGGCGAAACCGAAGCAGGCGTGCGGGCCGACCTTGGGCGCGATGAAGCCGCGCGGGAACGTGACCGCGCCGGCGGTGCGTAGTTGAATTTCGGATACAAGGTAGTCGGTGATCCAGCCGATTTGCCACCATGCGTGATGCGGGTACGGGCCGGGGCCGCGGTTGAAGGTGATCCAGTAATAGGAGGCGACCTGCGTTTCGGGATCGAGGAAGGCGTCGCGCGCAAGCGTGGCGGCGCGGGCGAGGTCGGCGAAGAGCGGCTCGCCCGTGAGGCGCGCCATGCGAATGTAGAGGCCGGCGTAACTGGCGAGGAGGATGGGGCCGCCGCCGTTGGCGCTGCCGAGGGCGGCGCCGTGCTCGAAGGCGAGGCCGGTTTGGTTGACCGACCAGTCGGGGTGCCCGATTTTGCCGGCGGTTTTTGGCGCGGTGGTGGCGCGGGGTTGCGTGAAGATTTCGGTGACGTACTGGCGCGCGGTTTCGATGGCGGCGTCACGATAGCGGGGGTCTCCGGTGAGTTCGTGGAGGTCGAGGAGACCTTGCGAGATTTGGGCGGTGGCAAAGTCGGCGGCGAAACGCGCATCGCCGCAGACGCCGACGAAGCGGGCGGGGTTGACGGCGTGCTCAATCAGCCAGTCGGCGCCGCGGCGGGCGGCGGCGAGGTATTTTTCGTCGCCGAGGATGCGGTGCGCGACGAGGAGGCCGTAGAAGGTGGGGCGGCAGTCGGGGAGTTCGGCGAAGAGTTGTTTTTGCGTGGCGTGGTCGTAGGCGATCACCCAGCTGCCGTCGTTGCGCTGCCATTCGAGGAGGCGGTCGGCGCCGAGGCGGAGGCGGGCGCGAAGCTCGGTGTCGCCCGGCTCGAAGAGGAGGATGTTGCCAATGTCGAGCATGGTGTAGTAGGTGATGGCAACGGGTTCGACGTAGTCCCCCCATTCCTCGGTGAAGCGGTGCGATTTCGCGAGGTAGTACTGGCCGAGGGCGGCGCCTTGGAAGAAGCCGGGGGCGGATTGTTGCTGGACGAGTTTGAAATTGCGGGCGTGGGGGAGGCGGTCTTTGACGAGGCGCGGGTCGCCGGTGAGCCTGGCGAGCATCCACATGGCGCCGTAGTCGGAGTTTTTCAGCGCGTCGTAATCGGCGGGATTTTTCGCATCGCGAGCGGCGCCGATGACGCCGCCGTTGTAAGCCTGCGCGCCGATGGTTTTGCCTTCGAATTGTTCGGTGTGCCAGAGCGAGGTGGTGTTGTCGGTGACGTATTTGTGGAGCGAGCGGAGGCGCTGACTGAGGGAGCGCGCGGGGGTTTTGAGCGCGAGAAAATCACCGATTGCGCAGATGTCTTCGGCGGCGTGTTTGATGGCGGCGAACCAGTCGTCGCCGCGTAGCGAGTAGCGATAGCGGAGCGTGAGGGTTTCGCCGGCGGCGAGTTTGGAGCCTTCGCCGCCGAGGATGGGACGGTAGAGCGTGGGCGAGAGTTTGCCGTCGCGTGTCATGTGCGAGAGGCCGAGGCGCTGGCGTTCACGGGCTGCTTTGTTGCCGGAGAGCGGATCGACGAGGCCGGGGTCGGCGATGACGGCGAGCGTGGCGCCGGCTTTGTTGGTGATGATGGAGGCGAGCGTGGACGCGGAACCTTCCCCGACGATCACGGGGCGGTCGGGCAGGCCGTGTCCGTAGCCCATGACGAGGGCGATGTCGGGGTTGAGTTCGGAGCCTTTGAAATAGCCGGGGACGACGGCCCATTTCAGGTCGGAGGGCGTGACGGTGGCGAGCGCGGGCGTGGTCATCGAGAACCAGCCGGCCTTGCGCGCGGTGAGCGTGAGCGTGACG
This sequence comes from Opitutaceae bacterium, assembly GCA_031263125.1. Classification (GTDB taxonomy): domain Bacteria; phylum Verrucomicrobiota; class Verrucomicrobiia; order Opitutales; family Opitutaceae; genus Ereboglobus. The sequence goes on from JAISGL010000076.1 coordinate 40,127, forward strand.
CAAATGTCGCCGGGGTGGGAGGGGTCGGATGTCCAGCGCGCGGAAACGTCGGCGACATCGGTCGAGTGGGTGAAGGTGTGCGAGCCGTCGGGCGCGGTGACGAGGCTGGCGGGGAAAAAGGCGCGCTGCTCACCGGTCTGGTTAAACATGGCGGGAAGGAAGGATTTTCGCCGGACCGGCATGAGGTATTTGTAGTTGGATTCGGGGAACACTTCGCCGGTGTCTTTGAAATAAACCGGCGTGGGATCGGACGGCGGTTCGGTTGCCGAATAGAGGATTGTGTACTGGCCGGATGTCGCGCCAATGGGAATTGGAGAGGCGGATGCGGGAGTGCGGACTTCCGCGGTCGTGACGTGCCAGCCGTCAGCCGCGCGTGTCCATTCGAGACGGGATGCCGGGTCGGAGAGCGAGGCGGTTTCCGCGAAGCAGGGCGGATGGGGGAATGCGAAGAGAAATGCGAAGAGAGAGGGGAAGAGGAAGAGGGAGGGGATGCAGGCGGCAGGAAGGGCGCGGGGCGGGTGTGGATGTGGATGCGGATGCGGGTATGGGGGCGGATGTGGATGCGGATGCGGGTGTGGGTGTGTGAGTTTCATGGTTATTGGGAATTTTTGAGCGCGGAGGGTTGGTGTGTTGGAGAGTTGAAGAGTTGGAGAGTTGGAGGGTTGGAGGGTTGGAGAGTTAGAGGGTTGGAGAGTTGGAGTTTTTTGGTTCAGATTTTTGATGCAGATTATTTTTGAATGGTGAAGTTGACGGTACTGCTGCGGGTGCGCGGGCGCAGGGATGCGCGGACGCACGGGTGATTTGCAGTCATGCCGCGGGGCAAAGCAAAAGCGTTATGTGTCAACCGTTGACCTGAGAGTAACTGATGTTACGCGGACGGCGGGATTTTGCAGGGCCTGACACACGGTCAGCATTGAAATCAGTTCCTTCGGGCACTCCCCCCTAGTATCCCATAACGCGTGATAATTCGCATACGTTCTTTTGAATATATCAGTTGGTAATATTCCTTGCTTTTTAGCGGTAGCGCCGGGGCAAGCCGGAGGCTTGCCAGAGATAAGCCG
>JAISGL010000089.1 GCA_031263125.1 Opitutaceae bacterium
TGTGGGGGGCGCCGAGGGTGCCGAGGGTGTTGTGGGTTTCGAGAGGATCATGTGTGCGGGGGAGTTTGAGGGGCGGCGGGTGCGTGGCAAGCCGGAGCGTGGGGGCGTGGGCGTGGGCGGGGAGTGGGTGTGGGTGCGTGGGCGTGTGGGTGGCGGCGTGTGGGCGGGTGGCGTGGGTAGCGTGAGTGTGAGTGAGTGTGTGTGCGTGAGTTGGAGCGTGGAGAGCGTGGGCGGGGGTAGGGAGCGTGAGCGGGGAGCGTGGATGGAAGCGTGGGCGGGGAGAGCGTGGGTGGGGCGATTTAAGTCGAGGCAAGTCGATTTAAGTCGATTTAAGTCGGGGCGGGGGTTTGATGGGGGGCATGGATTTGGATTTGAATGTGGATATGGATGCTGTTCCCGGGATTTCTGTGTACCGCGAGTTCATGGTCGAGCTGGCGCGGCGGAGCGGCGATTTTATAAGGCCGTACTTCGGCAGCGCGGAGTTGGTGGTCGAGGTGAAGGGCGATGCGTCACCGGTGACGGCGGCGGATCGCGGCGCGGAGGAGTTGATGCGCGCGTTGATTGCGGGGAGATTTCCGTCGCATGGGATCGTCGGCGAGGAGTTCGGGAGCGAGCGCGAGGAGGCGGAGTGGGTGTGGGTGCTCGATCCGATTGATGGCACGAAGTCGTTTATTTCGGGGGTGCCGTTGTGGGGGACGTTGATCGCGTTGAAGTTTCAGGGGCAGCCGGTGCTGGGCGCGATTCACCAGCCGGTGCTCGGGCAGTTGATGGTGGGCGATGGGCGCGAGACGGTGCTGAACGGGCGCGCGGTGCGGGTGCGCGCGTGCGCGCGCATCGAGGAGGCGACGGTGCTGGCGAGCGATCCGATCGCGAATCCGCACAGGTTTCAAAACGGGGCGGCGCATGATGCGTTGCTGGCGAGGGCGCGGATAGCGCGGACGTGGGGGGATTGCTACGGGTATTTGCTGCTCGCGGGCGGGTGGGCGGATGTGATGCTGGACCCGATCATGAATCCGTGGGATATCCAGGCGTTGATTCCGGTGGTGCGGGGCGCGGGTGGCGTGATAACGGACTGGCAGGGGCACGATCCGGTAAACGCGGATTCGATCATCGCGGCGGGGCCGGGGTTGCATGCCCAGGTGGTGCGGATGTTGAAGGGCGAGGGGGTGAGTGGGGAGTGGTGAGGGAGGGAGGGAGTGGCGAGGGGGTGAGGGAATGAGGGAATGAGGGAGGGAGTGAGGGAATGAGGGATGAGGGAGGGAGGGTATCTGACTGAGCGGACTGATCTGACAGATCGGACAGATCGGGCAAGACTGGCAAATGGGTGAAAAAAAGCATGTGGGGTGGTTTTCCGTCTTTTCACGCTTCGATTTCGCGGTTCATCATCGTTTCCGTGCACGTGAATACCATCATCCAAGACCTCGGAATATTGCTGCTGGCCGCCGGCATCGCGGGGCTTGTGTGCAAGCGTCTCGGGTTGTCGGTGATCGTGGGGTATCTGGTCGCGGGTATCGTGATCGGGCCTTACACACCGCCGTTTTCAATGATCCAGGACGAGATGCGCATCAGGGAATTGTCCGAGGTGGGGTTGGTGTTCGTGATGTTTTCAATCGGGCTGGAGTTGAGTTTGTCGAAGTTGGGGAAGATGGGGTTGTCAACGCTCGTGGCGACGGGGCTGGGGGCGTTTTTCATGTTGCAATTCACATTGCTGCTCGGGTGGTTTTTCGACTGGACGCCGATGATGAGTCTGTTCGTGGCGGCGATGTTGATGGTGTCAAGCTCGGCGGTGATCGCGAAGATCATGCACGAGTTGAATCTCAACCACGACCGCGCGGCGCAGATGGCGCTGGCCATGACCATCGTGGAGGACGTGGTGGCGGTGATCATGTTGACGGTGCTGGGCGCGGGCGCGCATGGCGGCGGCGGTGGCGCGGAAGGTGCGGGCGGCGCGGAGGGTGGCGGCGGCGCGGGCGGCGGCGGCGTGGGCATGGTGCTCGCGGTGCTGGGCGCGTTTGTGGCGTTGTTGATCATGGCGGGGTTGCTGCTGATGCCGCGGGTGTTGCGGAAACTTGAGAAGAAGAATGATCCCGAGACGCAGACGATCATCGTGGTGGGGCTTTTGTTGATCGTGACTTTCCTGACGGTGAAGGCGGGGTATTCGATGGCGTTGGGCGCGTTTTTGTTCGGCGCAGTCGTGGCGGAGATCAAGCAGAAGATCGCAATCGAGCAGAATTTCGAGGGTCTCAAATATGTTTTCAGCAGCGTGTTTTTTGTGTCAATCGGCATGCTGATCGACTTGAGCATGCTCAGGGAGACCAAGGTGTGGATGACGGTGGTGCTGCTGGGGTTGTTCGTGCTGTTCGTGCGTCCGATCGCGTGCGGGTTTGCGCTGGTGCTCGTGGGGATTCCGCCGAGGGAGGCGCGGCGCGGGGGGTTGCTGCTGACGCCGCTCGGCGAGTTCACGTTCATCATCGCGCAGGCGGGTATCACGGCGACGATTTTGACGGAGTCGTATTATCCGGTGGCGGTGGGGCTGTCGATTCTGACGGTGCTGGCGACGCCGATACTGAATCGTTTTTCGGACCCGATTTTGCGTTTTGCGGACAAGGTGGAGCCGCGCTTCGTGACGCGCGCAATCGCGGCGTATCACGGCTGGCTGACCGAGGTGCAGGCGTTGCGCACGGGCAAGCCGATGCTGCGGCTGATACGCGGGCGGCTGTTCACGCTGGCGGTGGAGGTGCTGTTCGTGAGCGGGCTGCTGATTTTTTCGGGGCGCATCCTGACGACGCTTGAGGCGACGGGGTTCGCCGCGGCGATAAGCCCGGAAACGCTCGGGTATGTTTTCTGGTGCGTGGTGGGCGTGCTGGCGTTGATTCCGCTTGTGGCGGTGTGGCGGAATTTGTCCGCGATCGCTGTGATCGTGGGCGAGGGTTTGAGCGGCGGGCCGGACGCGACGGCGCGGTTGCAGGTGCGCGCGCTCACGGGCGTGCTCAAGGCGGCGGCGGCGGTGGGCATGGCGTACTGGGTGTACGCGATATTGCCGCTCAAGACGCTGCCGGGCTGGGGCTGGGCGCTCATCGGCGCGGGCGCGGTGGCGGTGATGGTCGTGTTTTCCAACAAACTTATTTCCTGGAACAGTTCGTGGGAGAGTTCCGTGCAGGAGGTGCTCGCGGAGGATTCGCGCGCGCCGGAACAGGTGCGCGAGGAGGCGCGCGTGGCGCTCGACCGCAGTCTCGAAGAGTGGGACGTGTGCCTCGGCGAATGCACGGCGCCGCGCGGCGCGGAATACGCGGGCAAGACGCTCGCGGAGCTGGCGATTCCCACGCATTTCGGCTGCTCGATCCTGGAGGTGGAGCGCAATGGCTACGTGATCACCGCGACCGATTCGGGGTTGCGTTTGTATCCGGGCGACCGGCTTCTTCTGCTCGGCAAACAGGAGCAGATCGACAGCGTGCGCGCGTTTCTCGGACGCGTCGCGCCGGGGCATGCCGTTTCAAAAAACGCGGCACAGGCGGCGCAGGCGGCGGACGATGATGGCGGCGACGTGTTCGGCGGCTCGGTGCTGGAAACGTACGTGATGCCGGAGTGCGACCGCGCGGGCAAAACGCTCGCGGACTTGCGCATCTCGCAGGCGACGGGCGTGCGCGTGGCGGGCATCCGCCGGGGCGCGGACCAAATCATCAATCCGGGCGGCGGAGCGCGGTTGCTCGCGGGCGATTGCTTGTTGGTCGTGGGCACGATCGTGGAGTTGCGCGGGTTTCGCGGATGGATCGCCGCGCCGCTCCCCGCGGGGTCTTCCGCGGTGGTCGATGCGGCGTTTGATGCGCCGGCATCATGATCGTTTTACGGTATGCGCGGATGGGCGGCGCGCGTGCGGCGGCGCGGATGTTCATTCGACAAAAAAACTGAAACCAAAACGCTTGAAAGGCGACAAACAGGCTGTGCGCATTGCGCATATGTGCGCGCCGGCGCGCATCAATCTGCAATCCAGCGCCAGCATTATCAGCAGCATCAGCATCATCAGCGCCAGCACCACCAGCGCCATCAACATCAACAGCATCAGCATCAGCACCACTATCATCATGAAAACAAAATTCCTGCTACCATGTCTCCTTGGCTTTCTTTGCGCCGCCTGCACGACTCCGACGGACAACTCCCGGACGGCGGTTCCCGCGAACAAAACGGTGAATGTCGTTTTTAATAATCCCGAAAAATTCACCGATCTGAAAAGCTCGTCGATGGATTCCGAAAAGGATCGCGAATATCTCCTCGAACAACTCAAGGAATACATTCTCGAACGCGCGCCCGACCGCATGGCTGACGGGCAGACGCTCGACATCACGATCAACGACGTCGACATGGCCGGCGATTACGAGCCATGGTTCGGCGCGCGCGTGCAGGACATCCGCATCATCAAGGATATTTATCCGCCGCGCATCGACCTGAACTTCAAGCTCACGGATGCGGACGGCAAGGTGTCCGCCGAAGGCACGCGCCAGTTGCGCGATTTGAACTTCATGATGGGCGCCTCGTCGATTTCCTCGAACGACACGCTGCGCCACGAAAAAACTCTGCTGAACAACTGGTTCAGCACGGAGTTTTCCGCGACCAATAAAAAGTGATTCCGGGCGCAATCCGCTGGAAAACAGGGGATTGTGCGGAGCGGTTGGAAAGATGGAAAAATCTTCACGTGGATTTTGAGCGCATTCAAGGGCCGCGCGTCTATCTCCGCGTAGTCAGCATCGTTCGGACAGGAACGATATTATGTTTGTAGTTCTTACGGTTTGCTTGGTGTTAGGTCATGAAGGCTGCCCTTAAAGCGGGCGGCCTTCATGTTTTTTTGGGAACGGGCGGGGAGACTCCGCACCACGTGCGAAAAAAAGCCATGCGCCACACGTTACGGTCGCGTTAATTCTTTCGAGGCGTCCCCCCTTTTGTGTGGCTCGCATGGCCGCGATTGGTAACCTGTCTCTCTCTTTTTTTCATGCCAACCCAGGCGGCACAAACCAACGCACCACGCAAAAACACTTCGCGCCCGATGACGCCGGCGGCAAACGCCCGCGCCACGTCGCCCGCCGCCGCGTTGCCCTCGCCCGCCGCGTTGCCCACCGCCGCGTTGCCCTTGCCCGCCGCCACGTCGCCCGCCGCGTCACCTGCCACTGCATCGCCCGCCACCGCGTCACCCGCCGCCACATCACCCGCCACCACGCCGCCCGCCGCCGCGTCGAAACGCCGCTGGCGAAAAGCCGCCAAGGGCAAAACCTTCGCGCGCCGCGGTGCGTATTTTAACCGCGAACTCTCCTGGCTCGCCTTCAACCGCCGCGTGCTCGACCAGGCGCGCAACGCAAAAAATCCACTGCTCGAACGCGTCAAATTCCTCTCGATTGTCAGTTCCAACCTCGACGAGTTTTTCGAGATCCGCGTCGCCGGTCTCATCCAGCAAGTCGAGTCGGGCATCACCGAGCCGACACCCGACGGCCTTTCACCGGAGGAACAACTGCGCCGCATCCACGCGCTCGTCGCGTCGCTCGTGGAGGACCAGTACCGCTGCTGGCTGCGCGAACTCGTCCCCGCGCTCGCCAAAAGCAACATCCTCATCAAAACCGCGCGCGAACTGCGCCCCGCCGAACTCGCCTGGGTGCAGGCGTATTTTCACGAACAAGTGCTCCCCGTCGTCACGCCGCTCGCCATCGACCAGGCGCACCCGTTCCCGCAGCTCGGCAACAAAACGCTCAACGTCCTCGTCACGCTCAGGGACGAAATCACGCCGGCGGCGCAGCCCGACCCCGGCGAACTCCCGCGCATCGCGATCCTGCCCGTGCCGCGCATTCTGCCGCGCATCGTGCGCCTCAATCCCGCCGGGGACGGCCCGCAGCGTTACATTTTCCTGAGCGAAGTCATCAAGCTGTGCGCGTCGTCGTTTTTCCCCGGCTACCGCATCGGCGGCACCTGCGTCTTCCGCGTCACGCGCAACAGCGACCTCTACATCGACGACGAGGAATCGGACAACCTCCTCAAGCACATCGAGGAACAACTCCGCAACCTCCGCCGCGGCGCCGCCGTGCGCCTCGAAATCGAGGACCACGTCAACGAACACGTTTTCCGGGACCTGTGCGAACACTTGAAAATCGCGCCCGAGCACGTCTTCCGGCTGCGCGGCCCGATCAATCTCATGCGCCTGATGAGCCTCGCCGGCATCGACAGGCCCGACCTGAAATATCCGCCCTTCACGCCCGTCAACTGCTCGCCGCTCGCGCCCGCCGCCCCGCCCCCGCCCGCCGTCCCATCGCCCGTCGCGCCCGCGGTTGCCGGGAAAAACGAGGGCAGAAACATCTTCGACATCCTGCGCGAGCAGGACGTGATGCTGCACCACCCCTACGACAGTTTCGCGCCCGTGGTGGATTTCGTCTCGCACGCCGCGCGCGACCCGCAAGTCTTCGCCATCAAGCAAACCCTCTACCGCACCAGCGGCGACTCGCCCATCGTGCGCGCGCTCATCGAAGCCTCGCGCAACGGCAAGCAAGTCGCCGCGCTCGTCGAACTCAAGGCGCGTTTCGACGAAGCCAACAACATCCACTGGGCGCGCCAGCTCGAGGACGCCGGCGTGCACGTCGTCTACGGACTCGTCGGGCACAAGACGCATTGCAAATGCTCGCTCGTCGTGCGCCGCGAAGGCGCCGCGCTCCGCCGCTACGTACACCTCGGCACCGGCAACTACAACCCCAACACCGCGCGCCTCTACACCGACCTCAGCCTCTTCACGGCGCGCGAAGGCATCACAGCCGACGCCGCCAACCTCTTCAACACGCTCACCGGCTTCAGCCGCTCGCCCACGTTCAACCACCTGCTCGTCGCGCCCTTCGGCCTGCACGAACGCATCCGCGAACTCATCCGCCAGGAAGCCGCCAACGCCGCCGCCGGACGCCCCGCGCGCATCATCGCCAAGATGAACTCGCTCGCCGACCAGGAGACGATTGACACGCTCTACGCCGCCTCGCGCGCCGGCGTGAAGATCGACCTCATCGTGCGCGGCATCTGCTGCCTCGTGCCGGGCATCCGGGGCCGCAGCGAAAACATCCGCGTGCGCAGCATCGTGGGACGTTTCCTCGAACACGCGCGCGTGTTTTATTTCGAGAACGACAGCCACAGCGGCATACACACCGGGCCGCTTATCTACGCGGGCAGCGCCGACTGGATGCCGCGCAACTTTTTCCGCCGCGTGGAAGTGCTGTATCCGATCGACGCGCCCGCGCATCGCGACTGGATCACGCGCCGCTTTTTCCCGACCGAGATGGCCGACAACGAAAACGCGAGCGAGCTGCGTCCGAATGGCCGCTATGTATCCGTCCCGCGGGCTGCAAACGCGCCGCTGTTATCCGCGCAAAACGCGTTCATGGAAGACGCGATCGCGCGCGCGGCGGCGATGCTGTCAACGGGCGCATGACGCCATCACGGCGAGGCCGGGGCGCAGGCGCCAGATTACCTGTGCGGTTTCTTGCGCCGGTCGCGGCCTGACACAAACTCAGCCCCCGCAAAATCCGCCGGTCGCGCACGTAGCGCAGGCTGCCAAGCCTGCTGACGAGGCGAAGCCTCGCCCCTCACCCGATTCAAAAAAAACGCCCCCTCCTCTCCCGCGGCGTGCGGCAAACAACGCCGGCTTGGCAGCCTGCGCTACGTGCGCGGCGAGGGCAACGCGAAGGCCATTCCGTTCCTGGGAGCGCGGGCATCTCTGCCCGCGAAACGCCGTGCGCCCGCATATTGCATTTCGAAAACGCATCGCGGGCAAAGATGCCCGCGCTCCCAGGATAGGCTGGCTGCGTAACATCAGTTATATAACTGATGTTACGCGGTGCGTAGGGCCTGACCTTGTGTCAGGCCGCGTTTGCGTGGGAGGCCACACAGGTAATTCGCGGCCTGACACAAGGTCAGGCCCTACGAAATCTGCTGGCCGCGTAACATCAGCTAATTAGTGAAAAAACCTCGCATGAACATGGAAAGCCGGATGCGGAAGAACCGCCCGTCCGGTTTGATGAAGAGCGGGAGCGGCAAGTTAAACCACTTCCCGCCGCTCCTGCCTGCTTTACCCGATCTTACTGTAAAAACATTTTGATTTGGACACGTGTGAGAATTGTCCGCAAATGCAAGGGGTTCGGAGTTTTTTATAAACTCAAAACCACAACCCATTAACCTATAACCCAGTCACATACCCATGCACTCAAGACATGAACATACTGTTCTCGCACGGATGATGGGCGGCGTTTTTCTCGCCGCCGTTTCAACATCATTCGTTTTTGCCCAGGCCGTCAGAAATGACAACGTCGCCGATGAGCCTGTTTCTTCCGTACCTCTCAGTCCATCACCGCGTGGGGGGGGGGGGGGGGGGGGGGCGCGGGGGGGGGGGGGGGGGGGGGGGGGGGGGGGGGGGGG
>JAISGL010000168.1 GCA_031263125.1 Opitutaceae bacterium
GAGACAAGCAATGCGAATGAGCCGTGAATCGGTTCATTCGTATCGCTCTTCCGCATTGTTTGCCGCAACTCCCACTACTTTCGATTACACCCTTTCCTCAAAAGCCGGAACGAAACGGCGGGAGTATCTCGAAAAATCCTCACTCCCTTATCCCTCACTCCTTTACTCCCTCACAACAAATCGCGGTCGATCTTGTTTTCGAGGATGCGGTTCAGTTGCTTGCGGAGCATCCGTTCCTTGCCTTTCAGGCCGGGCATGAGCGCGAGCCAGCCATAGACTTCCTCGCACAAATGTTTCGGCATGCGTGGCTCCATGACGAGCACGCGGTCAAGCGCGCGCACGCACGCCTGCGCGATCTGCTCGCACATCAGCTGCGCGTCCACGGAACTGTGCTGCCCGGCGAGCCTCACGATTTCGTCGAGCGCCGAAAGGCGGCGGCGCTTCATCGACGTTTTGTAGAGGCCGGGGCTGTCCACGAGCACTTTCACGGTGCGCGGGAAAAAGCCGGCCATCGTCGTCCACGCGCCGCCGCGCGTGTCGCTGCGCAAAATGACCGACGGGATGTCCGCGAACTTCGCGATCATGAACGCCGCCAGCGTGCCCGCGTCCACCTCCGTGCCCTCGAAGTTGAAAAGCGCCAGGTCGCACTCGAACAATTCGCGGATGTCGCGGTCGCGAATTACGCGGTTCGAGGGCGCGCGGTGCTCGATGTTTTGCGGCAGCACGCACAGGTAGCGCCCGTGCGATTTTTCATAAATCGCCTCGGCAAGATAGGCGTTTCCGATGAGGTGTTTTTGGGAGTAAAACTCGCCCGCGAAGTAAACCGTGTGGTGCTTCCGTTTGTGTTTCATTCAGTGATGTTGATGCGTAACGTAGCGAACCGTAGCGCAGGCTGCCAAGCCTGCTTCTGGAAGAAAAATCGTGAAACTGGCAGGGCCTGACCTTGTGTCAGGTCTCTCGTAGCGCAGGCGGCCAAGCCTGCTTTGCTTGCCGCACGTCACCGGGTGCTTGTTTTTTTGAACCGGGCGAGGCTTCGCCTCGTCGGCAGGCTTGGCAGCCTGCGCTACTTTTGAGCGGTGACGCTGAAGCAAGCCGGAGGTTTGCCAGATATCAGACGGTAGTTGAGCGAGGCTTGGCGAGCGACACCACCGGATATAATCGCAGATAAAAACCGCATCCCGGAGGGATGCCAGAGAGAGGGTGTCACGATTTTTAGCATCCCTCCGGGATGCGGTGATTTTTATGTTGGGTTCCGGTGGTGTCGGTCGCGTTGCGACGTTGTGATCATGCCCGCCCGCCAAAGCGGGCGACCGGTCATGGCCAATTTTTCGGGCCATCGCTTGCGGCAATGCCATCTTCGCGCTACCGCGCTCCGTCAACCACCGGCTTATATTCTGATGTTACGCAGCCGGCAGATTTCGTAGGGCCTGACCTTGTGTCAGGCCGCGAATTACCAGTGTGGCCTCCCACACGTGCGCGGCCTGACACAAGGTCAGGCCCTACGGGCTGCGTAACATCAGTTATATTTTTCAAGCCTCCGGCTTGAGCAGCCGCTGAAAATAACGGGGAAAACATTTCATACTGATTGGGCTTCTTTTTTGCGTCTGTTCCTTTGGCTGCGGCTCTGCCGCGCGAATGTCTTTCTTGGGAACGCGGGCATCTCTGCCCGCGAAACGCCGTGCGCCCGCCTGGGGTATTTCAAACACGCATCGCGGGCAAAGATGCCCGCGCTCCCAGGAAAAACCGGCTGCGTAACATCAGATAATAATACCGATGGTTCCATTATCCTGAACTTTTGAAGGCAGGGCAAACTGAAGGTTCACCCTGCCAAAGCATGAATATTTTCCACTGTTGGTATTTTTGAAATACATCAAGCGGACGCACGATGCATCGCGGGCAAAGATGCCCGCGCTCCCAGGATGGGGCTTCGTGTTGCCTACCGTCCGCGGCGCAGGACGCTGGTGGTTTTCGGCGGGGCGGCGGCGGCCTGGGCGGCTTCGTCGAAGAGCGCGCTGTAGATGTAATCAAAGCCGTCGAGTTTTTTGCGTTCGATGCCCGCGTTTATAAAGCGTTCGATCGAGCGCGCATCGCGCACGTCCTCCTCGGTGACGAGCGTGAAGGCGTCGCCGGTTTTTTTGGCGCGGCCGGTGCGGCCGATGCGGTGCACGTAGTCCTCGGGGTTTTCAGGGACGTCGTAGTTGATGACGTGCGAGACGTCGGCGATGTCGAGTCCGCGCGCGGCGATGTCGGTCGCGACGAGGATTTCGTATTTGCCGGACTTGAAACCTTCGAGCGCCTCAAGGCGTTCGCGCTGGTTGCGGTCGGAGTGGAGCACGCCGACTTTGCGGTTCGCGTTTTCAAGGCGGCGCGCGATGCGGTCGGCGCCGAATTTCGTGCGGCTGAAAATAATGATGCTGTTGTAGTCGGTGCGCTTGAGCAGTTCGTCGAGGAGGTCGGCTTTTTGCGAGGCGACGACGGGATAGAAGGCGTGCGAAACGGTCTCGGCGGGCGTGTGGTGGGCGCCGACTTTCACCTCGACCGGATCGTTCAGCGCCCACGAGGCGAGTTGCGCGATTTCGGGCGGGAGCGTGGCGGTGAAGAAGAGCGTCTGGCGCGCCTTCGGGCATTGTTGCACGATGCGTTTCACGTCGGGGAGGAAACCCATGTCGAGCATGCGGTCCACTTCGTCGAGCACGAGTATCTCGATGTCGTCGAGGCGCACGGTGCCTTGCTCCATGTGGTCGAGGAGGCGTCCGGGCGTGGCGGCGAGGATGTCGACGCCGCGTTTGAGGTCGTCGCGCTGTTTTCCGTAGCCGACGCCGCCGTAGACGATGGTGACGTCGAGGTCGGTGTATTCGCTGTATTTTTTGAACGCGTCCTCGACTTGGAGCGCGAGTTCGCGCGTGGGTTCGAGCACGAGGCAGCGGAGGCGTCCGTGCGAACCGAGGCGTTGGAGAATCGGGAGCGCGAAGGCGGCGGTCTTGCCGGTGCCGGTTTGCGCGGAGCCGGTCACGTCGCGTCCGGCGAGGATGTGCGGGATGGCCTGCGCCTGGATGGGCGTGGGTTCGACGTAGCCTTTTTGCGCGACGGCGTAGGCGATGTGATCGCTGAGGCCGAATTTGGAAAACGGCGTATCCTGCGGGGGAACGGGCGCGATTTGTTTTGGCGGGCCGCTGCGCAGGGGCGGTTCGTAGACGTCGGTCACGCGTTCGTGCCTGAGCCTGCCGGCGGCGCCGCGCTGGAATGATCCGCCGCGGCGCGGTCGTGAATCGCCGCCGTGGCGTGGTCGCGAATCGCGGTCGCCGCGCGGTCGTGATTCGCTGTCGTGGCGCGGTCGCGAATCGCTGTCGCCGCCGTGTTGTTTTTTATCCTGGCGCCGACGTGTGGTTTCCCCGCGCTGTCCGCGTTGCTGGGACTTGGCGTCGTGTTTGCGTTGCGGTTTGGAATTGTTTTTGCCGGCGGGCTTGGAGGCACCCGTTTTTTTGGGCGAAGGCGCGAGTGCGCTGCGCAACTTCGACATGATCTTTCTGAGCATAGAATTGTTATGAAAGCGCGGAGCATTTGGCATGCGGCGCATTTTGACAACATTGTATATTTATGTGCGCGTAGCTGCGTAGCCGGGTCAGCGACAATTCCGCCAGCCGGCCTTCCCTGTCGCCTGTCGCATGCGTCATTTCACGTCTGTTGCATGCGTCAGTTCACGCCATTTTGCTCCGCTGGCACAACTTCCGGCCGCGCTTTTTTATGCGCCGGGGGCGAGGCCGCGTTCGCTTTGGCTGACGAATTTGAAGATGCGCTGGAACTCGGCGCTCGCGGCGTTTTCGTGCGCGGCGAGTTTTTCCATCGCTTGCGTGCGGTTGAGGCCGTCGCGGAAGAGGATGCGGTAGACTTGTTTCACGCGCTCCATTTGCTCGGGGGTGAATCCTTTGCGTTCGAGGCCGACTTTGTTGATGGTGCGCACGACGGCGGTGTTGCCTTCGGCTATCATGAAGGGGACGATGTCCTGCACGATTTTCGAGAATCCGCCGGGCATGGCGTAGGCGCCGATGCGGCAGAATTGGTGCACTCCCGCGTTGGCTCCGAAGACGACGTGGTCCTCGACGGTCACATGACCGGCGACCGCGGCGTAGCTGCTCATGACGATGTTGTTTCCAAAAACGCAGTCGTGCGCGATGTGACAGTAGGCGAGGATGTGGTTGTCGTCGCCGAGGACGGTGAAGGCGCCGTCGGCTGTGCCGGAGTGGACGGTGACGTATTCGCGGAAGACGTTGCGGTCGCCGATGCGGGCGCCGGGGTTGCCGCCTGCGTATTTGAGGTCCTGCGTTTTGCCGCCGATGCAGGCGTAGGGAAAGACTTCGCAGTTTTTGCCGAGGCGGGTGTTGCCTTCAACGGAGCCGTGGTGGTGGACGCGGGTGCCGTCGCCGAGGCGGACTTGCGGGCCGACGTAGGCGAAGGCGCCGATCTCGACGCCGACGCCGAGTTGCGCGCCGTTTTCAACGACCGCGGTGGGGTGGATTTGAGAAGACATGCGGGAAATTTTGGATTTTGGATTCTAGATTTTGGATTTGGGCGCTGCCGCGTCACGGGGAGGGTGCCAGTAAAGGTGATTCGGATTGGAACTGATCGCCGGGCACGATTGCGGATGGGAGTGCAAGTGGAAGTGCGGATTGGAGTGAGGAATGGGAGCGTGGAGATGGGAGCGTGGAGATGGGAGTGTTGGATGTTTGCGTAATCCAAAATCCGCAATCCAAAATCCAAAATCATTCGGTGCCGCCCAGTGCGCCGGTCTCGGCGTCGACGAGGGTGAACATGAGTTCGGCGCTCGAGACGACGTTGCCGCCGACGGTGCAGGTGGCTTCGGCGACGGCGAGTTTGTTGGCGCGGATTTTTGTGAGTTTGGCGTTGATGGTGAGCTGGTCGCCGGGGCGCACGGGGCGGCGGAATTTGATTTTGTCGGCGCTCATGAAGAAGGGCGTGCGTCCGTCGACGTTGATGCCGCGCAGGAGGAGGATGCCGGAGGCTTGCGCCATCGCTTCGAGCTGGAGGACGCCGGGCATGAGGGGTTCGCCGGGATAGTGGCCTTGGAAATGGGGTTCGTTGACGGTGACGTTTTTGATGGCAACGAGTTCGTTGTCGCCGATGAATTCGATGACGCGGTCGACCATGAGGAAGGGGTAGCGGTGCGGCATCATTTCGAGGATGCGCTTGATGTCGAGCGAGGTTTCGTTGGCGCGGACGGTGTCGGCGCGGGCGGTTTTTTTTCTGGCGGGGGCTTTTTTGCGCTCCTGGAGTTTTTCGTAGAGGGCTTTGGTGAGGTCGGCATTGATGGCGTGGCCGGGGCGGGTGGCGATGATGTGCGCCTTGAGGGGCATGCCGAGGAGGGTGATGTCGCCGATGATGTCGAGGATTTTGTGGCGGACGAACTCGTCGTTGAAGCGGAGGCCTTCCTTGGAGATGATTTTGTCGCCTTTGATGACGACGGCGCAGTCGAGGGTGCCGCCTTTTATTTTGCCGAGTTTGAGGAGTTCCTCGATGTCTTCGTAGATGGTGAAGGTGCGGGCGGCGGCGATCTGCGACATGTAGGTGTCGGGATCGATGGAGATGGAGAGGTGCTGGGTGTGGATGCCGCGGTCGTCGGCGGAGGTGCAGGAGATTTTGAGTTCGCCGGCGGGGAGGGCGATGATGGTGGAGTTGCCGCGCGTGACGGAGACGGGGGCGTCGAGCGTGAAGTAGTCGCGGTCCCTGGCCTGCTCGACGGGTTCGGCCTGGAGAATCATGTTCACGAAGGGGCGCGCGGAGCCGTCAAGGATCGGGGGTTCGGAGGCGTTGATTTCGATGAGGGCGTTGTCGATGCCGCAGCCGGAGAGGGCGGAGAGGACGTGCTCGACGGTGTGGAGTTTGGCGTGGCCGACCTGGATGGTGGTGGCGCGGACGAGGTCGGTGACTTGATCAACGCGGGGGCGGAGTTCGGGGCTGCCGGGGAGGTCGACGCGCTTGAAAACGATGCCGTGGCCGGCGGGCGCAGGGCGCATGGTCATGGTGACTTCTTCGCCCGTGTGGAGCGCCTTGCCTTGGATGGTGACTTCCCGTGCGAGGGTGCGTTGTTTCATGGATTCTTGGAAACTTGGAAACTTGGTGGAACGTTATGAAGGCGGGAGCGTTTTGGAAACAATGAGTTTGGGCAAGCGCGGATATGGGTGGAAAAGAGAGAGGAGGGAGGAGGGAGTGAGGGAATGAGTGATCCATCCCTTCCCTCATTCCTTCATTCCCTTATTCCCTCTCTCCCTCACTCTCTTATTCCCTCTCTCCCTCTCTCCCTTATCCGCAACTTTCCACGAGTTTCGTTTTCATACTGTCATATGCCCGCGTGTGTTGCGTCCCGCAGCCGATGCGATGCTTTTTCAAACAATACTTTTTCAAACAATGATAAATCCGCATGCTGTTTTTCGTAATTTTTTGGGATGTGTCCTGATGGCGCTTTTGCCAGGCGTTTTGTGTGTCAGCGGCGGTGCGCAAAGTTTTTCGGCGCCCGACAAATCGCCGGCGTCGTTGCCGGCGTCATCGTCGGGCGGCAATGCGGACGCGGCGGCGGGTGCGTACAATTCCGATTTCACGACGCCGGGTTTGGGCGCGGGGGCGCGTCCGGCGCCGGGCACGACGCAGGTGATCCAGGTGCCGGTTCCGAACACGGATGAGGAACTGGCGCAGTTGCCGGCGGCGATCATCGGCAGCGTCGTCGACTCGACGAATCCGCAGGGCGAAATCATCTCGGCGACGTCACGCAGCCTGACGCGCGGCGGCAATGCGTGGACGCCGGTGATGGGCGAGTTTCACTATTCGCGTTGTCCGGCGGAGGAGTGGCGCGGGGAATTGCTCAAGATGAAGGCGGGCGGAATCGACATCGTGGCAACGTATGTGTTTTGGATTCACCACGAGGAGGTCGAGGGGAGTTTTGTGTGGAGCGGGGAGCGTGATTTGCGGAAGTTTGTGCAAACGTGCGCGGAGGTCGGGCTGGATGTGATCGTGCGCAGCGGGCCGTGGTGCCACGGCGAGGTGCGCAACGGCGGGCTGCCCGACTGGCTGGTGGCGAGCGAGTGCCGGTTGCGCTCGGACGATCCGGCGTATCTCAAAAAGGTGCGCGTGCTTTACCGCGAGATCGGCGCGCAGTTGCACGGGCTGCTCTGGAAGGACGGCGGGGTGGTCATCGGCGTGCAGATCGAAAACGAATACCGCGGGCCGGCGGAGCATTTGCTGACGTTGAAAAATATGGCGGTCGAGTGCGGCCTCAATGTGCCGCTCTACACGCGCACGGGCTGGCCCGCGCTGACGACGCCGATGCCGCGGGGCGAGATGACGCCGCTCTACGGTGTCTACGCGGAGGGTTTTTGGGATCGCGAACTCACGCCGATGCCGGGCAGTTATTGGGCGGGGTTTCGTTTCAGCACGTTGCGAGTGGATGCGAACATCGCAAACGAGGCGCTTGGCCGCGCCGACGTGGCGGACGATCCCGACGTCGCCTCGTATCCGTATCTGACGTGCGAGATCGGCGGCGGCATGATGAGCGCGTATCACCGGCGCATCCTTGTCGATCCGCGCGACATCGAATCGACCACGCTCGTGAAACTCGGCTCGGGCAGCGTGCAGCTCGGTTATTACATGTATCATGGCGGCGTGAATCCCGACGCGATCACGCCAGGAATCACGCTCGAGGAAAACCAGTCCACGCGCTTCACGAACTGGAACGATCTGCCGAAAAAGAACTACGATTTCCAAGCGCCGCTCGGCGCGGCGGGGCAGGTGAGGCCGCAGTTTCATCTGCAACGGCGGCAGCATCTTTTCATGCACGATTTCGGCTATCTGCTGCCCGGAATGCCGGCGGTGCTGCCCGCAAACCGTCCGAAGGGAAAGGACGACAACGCCACGTTGCGCTGGGCGCTGCGCTCGAACGGACGCTCGGGTTTTATCTTCGTCAACAACTACCAGCGTTTGCAGCCGATGCCGGTTCATCGCGGCGTGCAATTCGCGCTCAACCTGCCGCCGGTCGAATCCGTTTCGCCGATACCGGGCGGCATCGCGACGTCGCGCTCGGAAAATCCCGCGGGCGCCGCGCCGGATGCCGCGCGCCGCGCCGTGGTAGCGCGAGCCGTGAGCAAGCGCATGGTGCCCGTCGCGCCGGTTGATATTCCGTCCGATGTGTCGTTCATGTGGCCCTTCAATCTCGATCTCGGCAGCGGCGCGATCCTCGCCTACGCGACCGCGCAACCGCTCTGTTACGTGGACACGCCCGACGAGAAAACGCGCACGTATTTTTTCTCCGAAATCCCCGGCATCCCGCCCGAGCTTGCCTTTGATGACACGACCGTGCGCCTGCTCGGCAACACCTCCGGACGCCACCGCGCCGGCGACGGGCTTGAACGCATCACAAGCGTGAAAACGGGCCGCGCGCGCGCGATCACGCTGCGTTCGCGCGACCCCGGCGCGATGACGATCCAGATCGTCGTGCTCACCCATGCCGATTCGCTCAATCTCTATAAATTCGCATGGGGCGGGGACGAGCGCGTGATCCTTTCGCCGCATGTCGTGACCATCGACACCGACGAGTCCCTGCGCGTGCATGCGCCCGTGTCCGGGCCGGTGGATGTTTACGTGTATCCGCTCCCGCCGGTGGAGAGCGGCAAAAAACAAAGCCTGTTTGCCCGCCTCGTGTCCCCGATCACCAATGCGATAAAGGAGACCGGCAGCATTTTCACGAAAATCACGGTGCCCGGCATTGGTGATCTGGCGGCGGCGGAAATCGCATCGCCGCGCGCCGGGAAAATTCGCGACGCCGGCCCCGTGCGCGAGATTCCGGCGGGCCGCGCGCCGAAGCCCGTGGCCGCCTCGCCGCTCGACGCCGATTTTGCCGCAGCCGCCGTGTGGGAAATCACGCTGCCCGCCGGCGTTTGGAAACACGCCACGGAACCGTTGCTGCGCATTCACTACACCGGCGATGTCGCGCGCGTGCTCCTCGACGGAAAAGTGATTCTCGACGATTTCTACAACGGCCAGCCGCTGGATGTGCCGCTTGCGCGATTTGCGAGGGAGCTGGACGCAGGAGCGCGGCTTGCGGTGGAGATTCTGCCATTGCGCAAGGACGCCCCGATCATGCTGCCCAACAGCGCGCACCCGCGTTTCGGCGCACGCGCGTCGATTGTGGAACTGGGCAAAGTCGAGATTGTGCAAACATTCCTGCACATACTCACGCCCGCGGCGAGTGACGGGACAAACAAAGCCGAAACCGACGAATAACGCGCGGCGTGCACGGCAGGTTTCCCCTGCAAGTTTCATGTACGTAAAAAAGAAAAGAAAAAAAGGGTCAGACATGATAACCATTGACGCGAACCTGTTTTTATGGCTGTTTTGTCCCATGCGAGGTTATCGAATAAAAATTTATGGCGAAGATGCGGTTTATCACTGCATCTCACGCACCGTTAACGGCGAGCGACTCTTTGACGAAGACTCAAAGGAAATGCTTCGCCGGCAGATTTGGAAGATCGCCGACTATTGCGGCGTTACCATTCTCACCTACGCCGTCATGGACAACCACTTCCACGTACTCGTCAAGGTGCCCAAAAAGGCTCCCGTCGACGATGCGGAGTTGCTGCGCCGTTACAGGTTGCTTTACCCCGAGCCGACCCGCTTTAAGGGCGCTTCGCTGGCCGTCGTCGAGGCCCAGCTCAAGGCGGGCGGAGCCGGCGCCGAGGCGTGGCGCAGGCAGCAGCTCGCGCTCATGAATGACGTCTCTGCTTTCATGAAGCTCCTCAAGCAACGCTTCACCATTTGGTTTAATAAAACGCATTCCCGCTATGGGACGCTATGGTCTGAACGTTTCAAAAGCGTGCTTGTCCAGCCAACCGGACGCGTTGTGCGGACCATGGCCGCATATATTGACTTGAATCCTGTGCGCGCCGGACTTGTCGAAGATCCAAAGGATTATCGGTTTTGCGGCTATGGCGAGGCGGTCGCGGGCAGAAACAAGGCGCGGGATGGAATCATGCTTGTCGTCGGCGAAGAATATGCGCGCACATGGAAGTGCGCCCATGACGGATATTACCGGCCCATGCTCATGGGCAGTGGCGTCCAACCACGCGCAGGCAAGGCCCGTGTGCCGGAAAAACTCTTCGAGGAAACGTTGCGTGCGAAGGGAAAACTTCCGCTGGAAACCGTATTGAGATGCCGGATACGTTACTTTACCGAAGGAGTGGTGCTTGGGAGCAGGGATTTTGTTGCAAAACAACTCACGCTTTATTGCCGGAAGGCAGGACTGCGCCGCCGCAAGTTGCCCCGGACGCTGCCGCCGGTATGCGATTGGGGCAGTGCAGATGCGAATGATATTTCGATCATGCGCATGCCGAGGAAACGGGCGCCCGGCTGAACAAGCATTGGGGGAAATCGCCGCTGTCCGTCGTTTTTTGCGGAGCTTGGATATCGTTCGCTTGTATACTATCCGGAAACTTGCCGTCCGGGAAACCGGGGATTGTGTTTTCGCGCGCCTGCCTCGTGCTACAATGCGAATGTATGAACTAACATCCAACATGCAACATGTTGGTTCAAGTTTCAACACGTTGGTTGCCACAAACCGGCTGCGCGCAATCTGCGCGCCTCTTGTTTGCGTCCTCAGTCCGCAAACAAGCCGGGAGCACCATCATTTTGTCGCAGCCGACAATCGCTCCAGATTTTCCTTTGCTTCCTGCAATCCGGGCTGCAAACGCAACGCCTCCCGCTCCTGCGCAATCGCCTCCTGTATCCGCCCGAGTTTTTCCAATGCGACAGCGTAACCATGGTGAATAACCGGCTGATAAGGCGCCAGTTTCAGCGCCTCTTCATATTGTGTCACCGCCCCGGCGTAACGCCCGCACTGCGTGAGAGCGACCGCATAATTATAGCGAATCTCCCCGCGCGCAGGCTCCGCGTTTACAGCCGCTTGATAATGCGGCAGGCTCTCCTCACCCCGGTTCAGGGCAACAAGAATATTCGCAAGCAGCACGTGATTCGACAAAGTATCCGGCACGGCATCCACCATCGCCTGCGCCAACGGTTGCGCAGACTCCGCATCTCCCTTTGCCATCAGCGCAACCGTCTGCCCGCCGACATGGCGCTGTCGCGAAGGGTCTTTCTGGAGGCAGATTTTATATTGTTCCGCGGCATCCTAATAACGCTGCAAATTATACAAAACATCCGCATAATTGATGCGGGCGCTGACGTCATTGGGAACGACCGCCAGTTCAGCCTCGAAATAGGGAATGGCCTCCTGCCAACGCCCCAACTGGGCGAGCAAGCGCGCCGCGTTGTCCTGAATATCCGCGCTCAACGGCGCAAGCGCCGCAGCTTTTTTATAATATTCCAACGCCTCCTCCAATTTGCCACCCTGCCGGGCTTTCACATTGCCCATGTTATTCAATGCCTCCGGATTCTTGTCATCAATCTCCAGCACTTTCTTGAAATAGCCCTCGGCCTTCGGAAGATTGTTTTTTGAATAACAGACATTTCCCATGACAATATATCCGGATGCCTTGTCCGGGAACATATCCAACAGCCGCCGGGCCATCCGCATGGTATCGTCAAATCGGCCCAATTTCATGAGCGCCTGGCAGTAGTTTGCAAGAAACACGTCCTCCAGTGCTATTTTTTTCTCGATGGACTGCTCATAATAATAAACAGCGTTTTCAAAGTCACCCATCGTCGCGTAGGCATGCCCCAGATTATTATAATGATCCCCGCGACCCGGATGAAGCGCGATGGCCTTTTCCAGATAGGGCAATGCCTCATTTGCGCGCCTGCTTCGCACCAGCATATTGCCGACGTTCCCATTTGCCCGGGCACTTACCGGATATTTTTGCACAACATCCATCCATAGCGTATCAGCATCGGCATAGACCTTGTTCCGCTCAAACGTCATCACGGTAAAAATCAGGACCACGGGCAATCCCACCCACAAAACACGCCTTGAAAGAAAATGACACCCCATCAAAACCACCGCCGCGACAACGGCGGTAAGCGGCAAATACATGCGATGCTCAGCGATAACCTGGGTCGCAACAGGGATCATTGTCGTCGTGGGCGCGAGCACGGCAAGATAAAATAACCCAAGCCAGCCCGCGCGTGGGTGCTTCCAATATAAAACGAAACATCCTGTTACAAATGCCATGGCAAACAATATCTGCCACCATACCTGTGCCGCGCTTGTATGCACAAAAAGACCGTAATCAAAAACCAACGGACATGGCACGATCGCGAGTTGCAGGTAGCGAACAAATGCCCAGCACTGGGACAGCGCGTAATACCACCATGTGATTTCAGGATCAGCAGAAAATCCAACTGTGTAACCCCGATTTCCCGTGCCAATCATGAGAAGCACCAGCGGAATTCACGCAAGCATAATGGAAATATGCCAACGCTTGCGTTGACGCAATGCCTCGCGAAGCGAATCGGAAATAAATGCGGCGTCGTAAAGAAAAAGCATTATCGGAGTGGATACCATTACCTCCTTGGTCGCCATGCCGAGAAGGCAGAAAAAGACGGAGAGGATGAGCCAGAGTGTAGCATGGGCATTCTGCCCATGTGCTGTTTTTTGTGGCACGGGCAACTTGTCCGTGGTTTTGGAAGACATGGGTTGGCAGACCGGGCAACCTCGAATGAAACAATACAGCGTCAGCAAATAAAACAGGGCCATGAGCGACTCGGCGCGTTGTATTATATAACTGATGTTACGCGGACGGCAGGATTTTGTAGGGCCTGACCTTGTGTCAGGCCGCGCATGCGTAGGAGGCCGCACAGTAATTCGCGGCCTGACACAAAGTCAGGCCCTACGCGCCGCGTAACATCAGTTATATAAGTAACCGACTCCGTTGCCAAAGGATGTGCCAGCCAGATCGCCGCCACGAGCCAGCCGAGCATGAAAGCGTTTTGCCCGAAGCGTTCGCGCAAGGCAGGCAACAGCAGCGTTCGGCGCACGACACCGAACAACGCAAGGCCGGCCAAAAAATGAATGAGCAGATTGCCCGCGTGATAACTCCACACGTCCAGCCCGCTAATTTTGTAATTGATCGCGAGCGTGAGATTGAGCACCGGGCGGCCGCTGGCCGTCTCGCCTATTTTCAAGTCGGGAGTGAGCGCCGTGCGCCACTCACGGATGCTCATGTTGTCCTCTATGGAATAAACATCATCAAAGATGAAAGGACAATGGAACGTGTTGCCATAGGCGGCCAGAACGATAACAAGCAACGCGGCAGTTGCGAGCAGCATCTGCTGTTTTGTGACGGCAGCTTGCGTTACTTGTTTATTTTGAAACCGGGCCATGAAAACTGGCCAAAATTGGCCAGACCTGAAACTCGTAACTCAAGTAGAAAGAATGATCTTGCCTTGGATTATGAAATGGGAAGGTAAAATAAACAGGAGCGGCAGGAAGTGGTTCAACCTGCCGCTCCTGTCTGCCCTACCGGACGAGAGTCTTTCTAGAAGTCACCTTTGACGCCGACACGGAAAGAGATGCCGGTGAGGGTTTCCTGCGAGAGTATTGCCGCAGAGTTTCTATACTGGCTTTGCGGCGAATTGAGAAGATTGTCGCCCCTGAGATACAGAGAGAACCCCCTGGAAATACGGTAGACCAACTCGGCATTGAGCAGGAAACGGGCATGAACACCTATCCGCTGCTTGTAGTCCAAGTCTTCCACCGGCCAGTTTTGCCAGTAGCGCGACCTCCAATTGCCGCTGACCCGAATATACATATTCCGATTGCTGTAGCTGATGCCGCCCGACGCGAGTTTCGGGGCTGATGCGGCACCCTCTTTCCTCCAGTTCGGAACAACCCTGGTAAAATTGGCATCAACTTGCAGGCCGGGAATGGCGGGAATGCGCTGGCGGTAACTGAATTCGAGCGTCTGCATCGCCCTGTTTTCAACACTCTCGGGTTCCCATGTGTAGATTATGTAATTACTATCCAAAAAGGCATTAACGGTGTCCTCACCATACAGCTCGATGAGATTGCGCAGCGCCGGATTATTCGGATCATTGCTTTCAATGGGTGTTTCCGTATAGCTGGTGCCATCCCATTTGCGATAGGAATAGGTGAACGTGAAGGAGCCGGCAGGTTCAAAATAATACTCAAAGGCGGCCGAGTAAGTCCTGTAATGATCCGGCTCAAGGTTCGGATTCGGGGCATATGCCTCCATCTCCGTATCGCGCACCCTCCAATTGCTGGCGAGTTTATCGACGCTTACGCGCCCGAAGCCTTCGCTATAGCCCAAGTGGGCGGTGAGATTGGGGGTGAAATTATATTTCACGGCGGCGCTGGGCAACAGGAACGAATAGCTGTTCGTTGTCGTCGTGCGCTCACCTTTTTTGTACATCGCATCAACCCATTGGTCAGTGCCCTCCATCCCGGGATCACCGCCGACGGCAAGCAACGTTTGCCCCCTTGTCAGCGGGATGAGTGTAATGGCTTCCTGATCGGTGTATTCATAACGATAGCCTGCCTGAAAAACAAAGCCCTTCCATGGACGCACCTCGCCCATGAAATAGCCCGCGTAGATGGTTTCGGAAAGATTGCGCCGTCCCGTATAGCCGGCGATACGATCATTCAACGTGTCATTTGGATTTCTATAGAACCAATCCGGATTATCCTTGTAGGTTTGGTAGAGGAGGGTCTGGTTGATCACCGGGATGTTCAGATCGGAGATGTTTCCGCCAAAATGAGGATCGAAATGATAGTCCGAAAGGAAGTAGGGATCCGAGAGGCGCGGCACATTGGGGTCAACATAGGCTGCATTCACGCCAGCATCATAGTTCGCGGCCGAGGTGCCGCGTATGGTTGGCTGCAATACCGAGACAGCGCCGATATATTGGTAGTGGTTGGCCAGGGCCGTGCGGTTGCCATCAACAGGCTGCCATGCGTTGTATATGCTTTTCCGTCCGTTGAAGCCTGTCTTGAACCAAAGGGGGAATTTGGTCGGAGCGTCCCAGCGCAGGTCTACTTTCAGGGTGGGGATGGTCTGCTTGTTATTGCTGGGCAGTTCCTCTAACAATGCATAGGTGCCATCCTGCTTGTATCGGCCGATATCACCCATTTCCCCGGTCAGGCTGTCATCGGCTGTCATTGTGGCCCTGTGACCGCGGTAGAAAGACCAGTCCATTTCCCTCGTGCTGCTACGCTCGCCCCATAGGCTGTAGTCATTGCTGGCATCGGTTCGCGACCTATACATATTGACACGGGAAAACCATTTGTCATTGGTCGGGTTCTTGTTGCCCACCCCGTAGGAAAAAGTGAAAACACCATCAAGGGTGAAGCGGTAGCGTTTCCAGTTGAAGGTTGAGGTGATGGTGTCCGTTTTGCTGGTATTGTAGGAGGCCGTTTGCGAGATGCTGTTTTGGGTGGCGGTTTCGTTTTCCGGGGCCGAGATCACGAGAAGGCTGCTCGAATCGGAAGTATTATTCCTGCCTGTTTTGAAAAGAACATTCCGGTTGAACGAAGTGGTGTTTCTCATGTCATGGGAATACTGGATTGAGAATTTGGCATACGGGCTGATTTTCCAATCATACTGAATACTACCGCTGAGGCGCTCGCTCTGCGTTTGTGAATTTCGGTAAGTCACTTGGTCGAGAAACGGGCTTATCATTTTCAAGTCGCCCCTGGGTATTGCATCGACCCTGTTGGTTTCGCGGAAATCCTCCTGCGCGCTGAGTTGTACCAAAAGCCCCATGGTGCCTTGTCTGAACGGTGTCGAATAACTCATATTGAAACCGGGCTGGAGTTTGATACTTTTGCCATCGTCGGCGCCGGGGGTGCGCTTCAGGTTCATGTTATAGGAATTGGTGGTGAAAAACGCATCATAACGAAACAGCGCTGTTTTGCTGTCGAAGGCGCTCTTGGTTCGCATGACGATGCCGCCGGCGGGAGCGTCGCCTTCCATGTCGGCGCTTACCGTCCTGCGTATTTCGATGCTTTCGATGCCGTTGATTGAGACCTGGTCGAAGCGGAAGGAACGGGAGTCTTCATCAAATCCACCCTTGGCACCACTGGCCATGCGGGCGCCGTTCAAATAGACGCCGGTAAGCGAGGGGTCCATGCCACCAATACTGATTTGATCGGCCTCGCCGGTTACGTCATCCTCCAGCGCGCTGAGACCGGGCATGTTCCGAAGGAATTCGGCAATGTTGCCATTTGGCACGGTGCCAAAGCTGTCCGTGGCGAGCACGGTGGACATGGTCATGCTGTTTTTCTGATCCATGAACGCGCGCGCGTTGCCGGCACGTTCCGTGGTGACAGTGAGTTTGTCCAGCATGACAACGTCATCCTTCGTCTCGCTTGCGCTGGGCGCGCTCAGGGAACTGGGCGTGAGGCGCAATTCGAAGTCAGCAGTGACGCGCCCTCCCGTTGTCACAGCGACCGTCTTTTTTTCCGTAATGTAACCGGCGTAATTGACGGATACGGTTGCCTCCCCCGGAGGAATGCTACTGAGGACATAGAAGCCACCTTGTTCGGAAACGGTGGCGGTGCTGATTCCGTCCACGGTAACGGTGATTTCCGCGTTTTGCATGAATCTGCCGGTGTCGGCATCAAGGATGCGTCCATAAATGGTGCCATTGCCCCCGGCGCGTTGCGCGAACAGGGAAGAAGAGCACAGGAGGCTTAGAATAAAAACGAGCGCGATTTTCGGGAAGTATGTAATACTGTTCCTAATCAGGTGGTTTGTGGTATTCATAAGAGTAGTAAAGAGATTTAATTATTGGATGGTTGGGAGGCACGGGCCGGCAGCCCGCGCCTCATGAGTTTACCAGTGGTAGGTCACGCCGCTGGAGAGGGTGTAGTTGTTGGTGGGCGTGCCGCCCGTCCAACCGAGAGTAAGATATAACTGCCAGTTGTGGCGGAACACCGCGACGGCGCCACCTTGGAAGCTATAATAGTTACCGCGCATATCATTGCGGACGTTGTGGTCGTCCACGTAGATAAAATAATCGCTGCTCATCATGCGTCCGTAGGCGAGACCGCCCCATGGGCGCACGGCAAGGTCATCGTTGATCCTGAGGTGCGATCCCCAGCGGAAGCCGGCCTCGGCCCTGAATGTGGTGGGCGCGGTGAAGCTGTAACGACGCCCGTTCGGCGAGTCGGGATCGTAGATCGGATTATAACCCTCGGGATTCGTCAAGTCGACGGGTTCCGTAATACTGGAAACAGAGCCGAAATGGTGTTTCTGGCCGGTGGCCTGTCCGTAGATTTCCAACTGACCGAGGCCCGGCGGGTTGATAATAATGCCAAACTCAGTGGAGACACCAACCCGGGACCCCTTGACCTGGCCATCCATGTCGAATGGCACACTGGCGTCGATACTGGCCTTGTAGGTGGTGTTGGGACTGTATTGGGCAATCATGTCGAGATACAAGCGCCACCAACGGGCCGAAGCGTAGGCATTGAGTGTGCTGGTATTCACGCGCAGGGTGGATTTGTCGAGCCGGGTGTATATAATATCGGAATCTATGTTCAGTGTGTTTATCCCCCTGCGTGTTGCCTCGGCCATGGTAATGGCGAGCGCGCCGCCAACATTAAACGAGGGAATGAAACTGTAAGCCTCGTCGCTCTTGACAAAGGCATAGTCGCCGCCGACTTGGAAGACGTCCTGTTTGATCACAGTGCTGTCGTAGTAATCCTTGCGGAGCCGATCCTCGCTGTGCGTGTAGTTTGTCCATGCAGTCCAGCCTTCCTCGAGTTTGTCGTGGCGGGTGCTGATGCGTTCGTAGATCGCCTTTACGGTGCTTTGGGCGATCATATCGGCCATGACGGGTGCGGCGCCAATGAACGGCAGATCGCCATCCTGAAGCTCGATGGAGTCGTTGCGGAAATACCAGTTGCCGTCCCTGCCTTCGACGAGCTTGTAGTTGTCGCGCGACTCCCCGTAGTCCACTGTTTCACTTCTACCGTAGGTGACGCCGATATAGGTGACAACGCTGGTGCCTGTCACGACAGTGGTGCCGCTTGCCGTGGTCGTGCCGCTTCCGAGGGCTGTGCTGCCAGTCGATCCGAGACTGTTCATGGAACCGTCGGCATTATATAAATGCACCCGGTTGACCGTGCCAGAGTCAATAACAGAGGAGGTGCTGGATATGACAACGCCATCCTGCATAATGGAGGTGATTTCATAGGTGGTGGACGTCATTGTCAGGAAGGGAACGGTGGAGCTGACCGTGGCTGCCGGCAGGTATTTCTCACTCTCGGTCCAATTCATGACCAGCTTCAAATCACGCTGCGCGCCGAGTGTTGTAACCACGGGTGTGTCGCGTTTGGGAGCCGCGTTCGGGTTCGCGGTCGCGGGCGTGCCCGCCGGCTGGGCGTAGGTGCCGGTAGTATTGACCACCACCCCGACCGTGGAGGTTGTACTCAGCCCCGTGATGTTCCTGACGATCACGCTGCTCGTGCCGCTTGCGTTGCCAGTAATAAACAGATTGTTTATCATCACCTCATCACGGAAGGTGTTCAATTCGATGGTGCCACCCTCGCTGTGGTAATTGCCGTCTAGGAAAATGGTGCTCAGACTAACGCCAGGGTCCCTGATTTGCAGGGCATCTGTCGGCCCCTTTTGTGAATCATTATTAAGATTATAGGTTGATTTCCGGAGAACACCTTTGTTTACAAGCGTCCCGACATGGAGACCTTGGTTAAGCAGAAGTGTTGTCCCGGCTTCCATGGTAAGCGTCCCGGAGACCAGCAGCGAACCGAGGTTTTCCACTTCCAATGTGCCTTTCTGAAGGTGGTAATTGCTGGTTTCGATGATGCCGGTTTCCTTCATGGTGATTTTGCTGGCCCCCCTTTGGATGATGTCGCCAGGACCATAGATACGGGTGTCCTTGTATTCATCATTGTCGCCCGCGGTCTCGCTTTGCTGGAAAATTATATGACTGTCATTCCAGATCAGGTTTCCATTCAATACCTTGGCGGTGGTCAACAAAGTGCCATTGTTGATTTCGATATCACTCAATTTCGTCACGGCTGAACCGGTGCTTACATAAATGCCGTTGAAGTGGACGCGGGAATTGAGGAGGGACACAGTGCCTGTAAAGCTATTATCAAGAAGAAGCTGGCCCGTGCTCAAGTCCCTGCCGTTTTCATCCTTGTATTCATTGCCTCCGGCATTGGAACTGATCTCACCTCCCGTGATCGTCCAGTTGTCACTGCCTGTGAAAGTCATATCCGCGACCAAAATGCCCCTTGCCTGGACGGCGATATTCCTGCCACCCGCGTTCCCCTGATAATAAGATGTCCCATTTTCATCAGTGGCGCCGAAGGCTATGCTGTCTCCCATGGCAAAGGTGTTATCATCGTAACCGGGCACATCCCAGTTCTGCAATATGTTGTTCCACGTTGCCGTTCCGCTTGCACCTGTATAATGGATTTTCTGATTATGGACGAAGGCATTCAATTGGAGCTGGGTGGCATCATAGTAGTTGGTCTGGCTGACAAGGACGACACCTTCGGCAAGGGTAATCGGGCCATTGGTGGTGTATGTCGTGGTGGTCGTCTCAACAAGCCCGCTCACCTCATTCGTGCTGCTCGTAACAACCTCTGATTTGAGGAATGCATATTCAACACTGGTTTCATAGCGACGGGGATCAACCTCCACCCCACCCTTGGTGATCTTGAAATCCTGGGCGACCCACTCCTCGCTGTCGGTGCCAGCAAAGCTGCCGCTGCTCACCAAGGTTGTATTTCCGCCCAGCGTGATATGGCCCGCCGCACCGGTTTGGATGAGGGTCGAAATGCCATTGCTGAAGGCGTTGAATTCCAAGGTCGTGATGCCCGATATATCCACAATGCCGCCCACGATGATCTTGTCGGCGCTGTATTCATTGCTCTTGTTGAGCATGGCGTTGTAGATTAACGTAGCCCCGGTCAAATCAAGGTTGCCGAGTATCGTGAGTGTTTGGGCCGAATCCGCGGGCGCACGGCCAAAGGCATCGCCGCCATCGATGGCAAGTTTGCCACCATTCACGGTGAAATTACCGCCAAAGGTCGCCGCGCCGCCGAGAAGGGCGCCGGTGGCAATATTGATCCGGCTCGTGGCATCACCAAATACCGAACCTTCGCCAAAGATCACTGCGCCACTGTTCACGTTCAGCGTGCCCGCGAAGCCGGAACTGTTGGAGTTGATCGAAAGTGTGCCGTCGCCGTTTTTTTCGATGATGGAATTCGCGGCGCCGTAAATGGAGTCGGCCATGCTGATGTTCGCCCCGGTCTTAAGTTCGCGGTCGCCCTGCAAACCGAACATCACGGTTTTGTCCGCCGCAACGTCCACGTTGAGCCTGGCGTTGGCGGCGAGGGCGAGCGCGCCGCCGTTGCCCGTCGCGGTATTGTTGAGGAAGAACATGTCACTTTGCGCATTGAGGTTGAGAATCGCATCCGCGCCAATGTTGAACACGCCACCGTCGCCTGACACCGCATTATTGATCACGGCGAGAATACCAGTGGCGTTCGTCACGATGGAGGCTGTGTTATTGGCGGCGATGGTGAGTTGCTGCGGGTTGAGGCTGCTCGCGCCGTCGAGCAACATATTGTCAGTGACAAGCAGCGCCGCGCCGTTGTCAGTGGTGTTTTCAAAAATAATCTGGCTGAGCGCCGCGCCGAGTTGGGCCGCATTGCCCGCCGCCACGGTTCCACCCTTGATAATAATGCTGGCAAAGTCGTTGCTCTGACCCGCGCCAGTGGCGTTGTCGAGGGTCAATGTCTTGCCAACAGCGTCCATGGTCAGACTTCCATTGCCGACACCTCCGGAGATAACCTGCGTGGTGATGCCGTGGGTGCCGGTAAACGTATAATCATCCGTGACGGTCATGCCAGCCAGCCCGACGTTTTCATCAACGGATACTGTTTTGTTTGCAGCGCTGGCTCCGAAATTAATGGCGTCGCCGAGCACGTAATCCGCATATCCCCCTGTCATATTGCCGCTGGTCAGGGTCAACGAGCCGCCGACATTGGCGCCAACCCAGTCGAGAACTTGGTTGGTCAACGTGAAAGTTAACTGGAGTTCGTCACCACCCACGACCGAGGTGCCGAAGGTCATGCGCCCACCACTGCTTAACAGGGTGCCTTTATAATCAATTACCGTGGAAGAGCTGTCCGAAAGCGCGCTATTCGCGGACGCGATGGTGAAGGTGCCCTGTGCCAGCGAGGTCAGGCTGATGTTGGTCTGGCCGGTAAATATGATATTCCCAGCCTCGATTTTGTCGCTTGTGTTGCCGTCGAAGAGTCCGACAGCGAGTTTTATATTATTCAGCGTGATGTCCGCCAGTGTGGAGGCATCCTTGGCGATGGTCAGCGTTTGTGCCAAGGTGTGACCGACGTCGCCAACGGAAATAGTATCGATTGTCCCGGCGGCAAAAGCACCCAAGCCGAGTTCCAGCGTGCCGCTGCCAGCGAAGTTGAGCGACGTTCCGAAAACGACACCACCCGTACCCGCGTTCAGCTTCAGAAGGCCACCCTGATTCGCGCCGACGCCGAGCACGCGGAGCGTGGCTCCATCGCCGAGCTTGATGGTCCCGGCGTTGATGGTGGCATTGGCCTCCAATGCGGCGGCGCCTTTGAGATCAAACAGCGTGCCTTCGCGTGTCGTGCTCGCGGCGGATCCCCAGTGGAGATCATTGGAAGTGCCCTGAATGCGCAACGTGCCGTTGCCGATGGTGGTGACGCCTTCAATATCCGCGCTGGCGTTGTCAAGCACGACCAAGCCCACCGGGGCGGTGTTGTCCAAGGGCGCGATTGTTGCCGAGGTCCCGCCAATGGAGTCATATGGCGGCGTGTCCGTAATAGTATTAATATTGACCACGAGATTCTTCGTGCCGCCGTGGTCCATCTCAATGCCGCCGCCGAGGGAGATTTTTATGCCCTCGTAGGCATCCATGTTAATCGTAGCGATGATGTCGCTGGTTCCCGTGGACGCGCCAAGACCCACATAAATGTCGTTTTGCCGGCCTGAATCCGGGTCCAGCTGCATGTAGCCGTCATTACTGATGCCATTTTCGTTGGTCCGGAGCGGGTCGAGAATTTTGTCAAGATCAACCACGGAATCGTCAATGGTGACACCGGCCCTGTTGCCTTGGAAAGTGATGTCGGCCACCCGCGCGCGCAAGTCGAGTTGTGGCGCATCAAGCAACCCATAAGTCTGCCCCGATGTCATTGCCAGCGCAATGGCGCCGCCATCGCCGCCGGCGTAATTGTCGAGAAATTTCGCGCCGGAGCTGATGTAGAGACTGGCGCCGTCATGGGCGGCAATGGCGCCGCCGTCACGCATGGCCACGTTGTCTTGAAACAGCGCAAAGTCGCCCGCCTGCGAATAGGTGCCCGCGGGCTTCCAATCCAGCGCGCTCAAAACCAGCGAATAGGGCGTGCCCATAAGCGTCCCCACAAGCGCCGGAGTAGTGCCGGAACCGATCAGCAGGGCGCCGCCGCTGCCCCCGGTCTGATTATGCCAGAAAGAATATTGTGACTCGACATAAAGTCCGCCGACGGAAAAGACCGCGCCACCGCCAAACACAGGGACGGCCACCACGGTGGAACCGTTCGCCGCCATCACGGTCGTGCCAGTGGACAACGTAACCGAATAAGCGGTGCCGGAAAGCGAAGCGGAAGCATCGGTGGTCAGCGCCTTCGGCGCAGTGTGGGCGATATTGCCATGCATGGTCAGCATCGAGCCGGCCCCGGCTTTGCCGAAATACACGCTCGCGGAGATGGCGGTGCCACTATTGTATTCCCATACTGCGGACCTTACGGGACCGTATGAACCCGCCATGATGGCGCCGCCGTTGACGGCCGCGACATTGCCTATGAAAGCGGCATCATCATAAAACGCCGCCCCGAAACCGGCAAGATAACCCGTCGGCTGTGCCGTGGAATTCTTGGCAATTTGCAGCGCGCCGCCGAGTCCGTTTGTGCTGTTGCGCATAAAGGTCGCCTTCGCGTCGGGATTGAAGAGCAAATACGTGCCCGCGCCATGGAAAGCGCCGCCACCGCGAATATTGCCGCCATAGGTGCTCTCGCCGCTGCCCGCAAGGGTTCCCGAAAAGACGTTGATGATGGTCGTGCCGGACCACACGCCGTCCTCAATGCCGGCGGTTGCGACATCTCTCGGCAGCGGAAACACGCCATTTGTCTTCTGGCTTATGGTATTGCTGTAGACCGTCGTGATCTCGGGATTGAAACCGGACACATTGTCCATAAACAGCGCATTGGCGGAAAACTCGAAAAAGCCGTTATCATCAGACGTCTCATATCCGCTGGCAAGGGCGCCACCGAAACCCGCCGACTCGTTTGCGATGAAATAACTTTCACCGGCAAAATATGCCCTGTTGCCAGCCGCGCCGAACACGATGGCGCCACCATTGCCGCCACCGCGCCCCGCATCCGGCCTCATGAAAAGACCGCCCTGATTCCCCATGAATACAGCCTTTCCATTAAATTGAAGCGTGGAGTTATTGTGAAGCGATATGGCGCCACCCATGTCGGCGGCCATGTTGCCGATGAAGATGGCATCCTTGTTGAAGGTGGCAATCTGGCCGCCGGAGCCTATGCGCATGGCGCCGCCATTGCCGTGATAAGAAGTGTTGGAAGGGGCGCTGAACTTCACCACCTTCTCATCAGGGTTGTAGCTTACGCCGGACATGTTGCCCACCATGTAAAGATTACCGTCGAACTGAAGGCTGTCCTGCCCCTGGATGCCCCCGCCCAACTGACCGGCCATGTTGTCAACAACGGCGATGTCACCCTTGATCTGCAATATGGCGCGGGTATTCGCATTTCCCGTAAGACCATCCGAACGCTTGAAATCAATCGCCCCGCCTGCGCCCGAAATATAACCGCCATAAAAAATGACATGCTCCAGGGTAATCATCGAGTAGCTGCCGTCCCAAGGTCTGCCCTTGCCCGTGACGGGCACGTATTCGCCAAAGTAATTCAAAAGCTGGGTGCGTTGCGCCACGGTCGTGCCGCTGGAGGCCAGGACAACCCAGGCCGCATTCTGCATGTCCAGCCGGGGCGCCCCAGTCTCGGGGTCCAGCGCATCGGAAGAATAAACCGAAATCGGCCAGGTGCCGAATGGATTCGAGGTCACCGCCTTTATATAATCAGGCGTGTTTGCGTTGTCCTGCCCGATTCTGGCCGAGAGATACACCCACTCGCTCTGGGTAAAGAAAGAGGGCATCAAATCCCCAAGCGACGGTGTTTTTTCGATCAACTCGTTCAAACGCGCAAAAGGCTTGATTTCACTATAAATGGCAGGGTCTCCCGACATGTATCCCATGTAGGGACTCACTGCGCCGTTTGACAATTGGGAGGTGCGTGAAATCGTCGAACTGATGGCAACCCACGGAGTGAAAGGGGTGAAATTGCCGGTTTTGTTCGCGTCAAGAAGCACCACGTCATTCTTGAGCAAACGTATCTGGCCTGAAGGATTGTCATACGAACCGGTGCCCCCGGCGGTGCCGCTCAACCAGTAGGTTTTTCCGCCCGAGGTTGAATCTGTCTGCGAAAAAACCGACCCCGCCGTGAGAAGTGCGGCGGCGGCCACTAACACCGCCAGACGGCGGAAAGTGGAGACTCTTGCAAACAAAGGGCAAACGCGTGATGATGTGATGTTGGTGTTCATGGTGTTGGTGGGTTATTGTGGCTGTATAATCGAGAATTGTTTAAAAAATGGCAGTGACAGCTTTCGCCTCCTGGCGCCGAAAACGGGAGCGAAGGCGCGCGGCATGCTTGATGTATATCATGGCATAATCATTTTTTTTGCAGGGACGTGTCAGAAAACATGAGGATAAATATATTAAATAGAAGATGACGGTTTAACGTGACAGAAGAGCAGTTTGAGCTTGCAGATTTTTGTTTCCGCCGAAATGTAGCGGTAACAAAAGTGATTCTACGTAAAACTTTGGTTTTCCTTTTCAGCAACAAGTTGAAACTCGGACAGTCCGATTTGGGATTGCTTCCGTGCGTTGCGCGTGTTGCATAACACTCTACTTCGAACATTCACGCCAATTCCTTCCACCACCACGCCATGTCAGCACCCCCCACTCTCCGTTCCCTTGCAAAATCACTCGGTGTTTCACGCACCACCGTTTCCGAGGCGCTTCGCGGCTCGGCTTGCGTGAGACCCGAGACCGCGGAGCGCATCCGCAAAGTCGCCGAGGCCGCGGGATACCGCATCAACCCGCTCGCCGGCGCGGTGATGTCGGAACTGCGCCGGTCAAGCAGCAACACGTTCCGGGGCGTCATCGCACTGCTGGTCCTCGACGAACCGGGGCGCCCGGCATACGCGAACAAGTTTTATCACGAGATCACGCATGGGGCGATGGAGAGCGCAAAAAAACTGGGATTCAAAACCGAATCGCTCACCTCCTCCGGCAAAACGGGGGTGAGCATGAGCCGCCTCAACCAGATTCTCGACTCCCGCGGCATCCAAGGCGTCGTGATTCTTCCCGTTTATGGCGACCCGGACTTTTCGGGGCTGGACTGGACGCGCTTCGCGGGCGTTTACACGGATTATTCCATTCGCAAACCGGCGCTGCACTCCATCTGCCCGGATCATTACCGCTCGCTCGTCAGGGCGCTGCAAAAACTCCACGAGCGCGGCTACAAGCGGCCCGGTTTGTTCATGCACCGGCACACGGACGAACGGCTGCTTGGCCGCTGGCAGGGTGCGTTCCTGGCGTTCCAAAATTCGATCACCGAAAAACGTCCCGTGCCTCCGCTCGTGGCTGACGAGATTAACGTGGACAACTTCAAAAAGTGGTTCGCCAGGCATAACCCCGACGTCGTGATCGGACACCAGAGTGAAGCCATTGAGTGGATGCAGGCGTGCGGCGCGCGCGTGCCGCAGACGCATGGGTTTTTCTGCCTCAACATGCTTCGCCAGCATGTGCCCTGCGCCGGTCTTGAACAGCGCACCGCGCTCATCGGTGCGCGCGCGGTCGAGAGCGTCGTCGCCATGCTGCATCGCAACGAGCGCGGCATCCCCGAGATTTCTTCGCTCACCACAATCCCAAGCCGCTGGATGGACGGGCCGACGGTGAAAGGAAATGCGCAGGGGTGAAGGGAACGTGAGGGGGGATGAATCGACTTAACTGATGTTACGCGACCGGCGGGGTTTTGCAGGGCCTGACACAAGGTCAGGCCCTACGCGCCGCGTAACATCAGTTATTAACACTAATTAACTGATGTTACGCGACCGGCCTATCCTGGGAGCGCGGGCATCTTTGCCCGCGATGCGTTTTCGAAATGCTATATGCGGGCGCATGGCGTTTCGCGGGCAGAGATGCCCGCGCTCCCAGGAACGGAATGGCCTTCGCGTTATCCTCGCCCAAACGTAGCGCAGGCTGCCAAGCCTGCTTTGCCTGTCGCATGCCGCCGGGGGGGGCGTTTTTTTTCGAATCGGGCGCGGCTTCGCCTCGTCAGCTGGCTTGGCAGCCTGCGCTACGTATGTGCCGCGTAACATCAGTTATTAACACTAATTAAGCGGTATTGGACTTAAGTCGACTTAACTCGATTTAAGTCGCAAAACCCGCATCCCCCCCCTTTTCAGCCCTTCAGCTCTTCGGCCCTTCAGCCTTTTCTCCTCCCACCGTGCTTGCCAGCCGGTTCATCAGCGTCCCCGCAGCCATCACCACGGGACGGCTCGGACCCGGCTGCGCCGCCCACGGAGCCGCCGCCGCCAGCCGCCGCGCCAGCACATACGTAAGCCCCATGAAAATCGCCGACATGACGCCCACATACGGATACCCAACAATCCGCCCCGTCACCGCATCGCTCGACACAAGCAACCCCGCCGTGATCGTCGCCAGCCCGCCCGCCGCCTGCTGGATCGCCGCGTTCACGCTCATGAACCCACCCCGATAACGCGCCTCCACCGCATTCGCAATCATCGCCATCGTCGGACCGAAACGCGACGACATCGACGCCATGAAAAACGTCGACGCCACCAACGCCCCCACCAACGGCACCCGCGGCAAATTCGTTATGAGCAACGCCGCGCACGTCGCCCCGCACGAAAACAGCCCGATCAACCGCACCTTGTTGTAACGATCCGTCCACCGCCCGATGACCGGCGTCGTCAGAAACGTCAGCGTCCCGCCGCACAAATAGATGAGAAACAACCGGTCCTCGGGGATGCCCGCGTTGGCCACCATCGCCGGCGCCATGAGCGGAATCACCGACGCCCCGCCGAACACAAGCACCGCCGTGAGCACGAAACACCGCAGATGAATCGGATGCGCCACGATTCCCCCCATCTGCCTCCACGGATTGACCGACGGCGCGAACGCCTTGATCGACGGCAGATTTTTCGCCCCGATCGCAAACACGATCACGCTCAACCCCACCAGCAGCACAAACGGCGCGTGCCATTCAAACATATCCGTGAGCTTCAACCCCAGCGGAATGCCGAAAATCGACGCCAGCGGAAACGCCGCGCCCACGATGCTCATCGCCCGCCCGCGCCGCTCCGGCGGAATGATGTCGCCCACCATCGCCACGACCACCGAGCTTGCCACGCCGCCGAACGCCCCCGCCGCGCACCGCGCCCCCAGCAACGCCCAGTATGTCGGCGCCAGCGCGCAGCACAACGTCGACACACCAAACCCCCCGTACAACACCAGCAACGCGTGCTTGCGGTTCACCCGGTCGAGCACGAACCCCGCCAGGAACCCCGTCACCGCCGCCGCCAGCCCGTACACCGCCACGAGCCGCGTGAACTGCCCCGGCGTGATCGCAAACACCGCCATCAACCGCGTCCCCAGCGGCTGCATCACCATGAAATCCAGGATGTGCGTGAACTGCACCGCGGCCAGCACGAACAACGTGAGCCGTTCGTTGATGCGTTTTCCATTCGGGAGCGTTGCGGGCGAGAAGTCCATTGCCATTGTACAGAAACGCGCACCATGCCCTAACGCCCGCGCCACTGCTAGAAATATTTGCCGCGATTTTCCCGCGCCCGCTTAAAAAACGAATAAAAATGCACTCTTGTTTTCTTTCACTCGCGGTGCAACTTTAGCCCGTCTTCTCCGTCGTGCGTGCTCGTTGACTCCCGGTCCCGTCGCGTGGTGCGCGCGCCGCTCCCGGCCACAACCCATTTTCCCAATGACTCTTCCCGATCATTTTGTCCTCACAAAAAAAACACTGCTCTGCCTCGCGGCGGCCTCGGCGCTCATCCTCGCCGGCTGCGATGCGGGCGCCGAAAACAAAGCCGGCAAGTCCGGCAAAAAAGGAGGCTCGGGCGGCGGCGGCGGCGACACACGCCCGCAACCCGTCGAGGTCGTCAACATCGAACGCCGCGACCTCATCGAAACCCTCAACCTCGTCGGCTCGCTCGCGCCCAACGAAACCGCGCAAATCCGCGCCGAAATCGCCGGCCAGGTGCGCGAGGTCCTCTTCGACGAAGGCCAGCAGGTCAAACAAGGCCAGCTCCTCATGCGCGTCGACGACTCCGAACTGCGCGCCCAACTCGCCCAGGCCGACGCCAAACTCGCCCTTGCCACCCAAAACCTCAAACGCATCCAAAGCCTCACCTCCCAGCAATTCATCTCCGAAGCCGAGGCCGACCAGACCCTCTCCAACTACGACGCCGCCGTCGCCGAGGCCGAATACCTCCGCGTGCGCCTCGCCAAAATGGAAATCAAGGCCCCCTTCGACGGCATCGCCGGCGCCCGCACCGTCTCCCCCGGCGACTACGTCACCGCCACCGTCACCGCCACCCCCATCACCACAATCGACGACCTCAGCCGCCTCAAAATCGAATTCCAGGTGCCCGAACGCTTCGTCGCCCGCGTGAAACCCGGCACCCGCTTCAAAGTCCGCGCCCGCACCCCCGACGGCGAGGCCGAGACCACCGGCGAAGTCTATTTCGCCTCCGTCATCATCGACCGCGCCACGCGCTCCGTGCAGGTCAAAGGCTACGTGGACGACGCGCCCGCCTGGTTCCGCCCCGGCATGTTTGCAAACGTCGAACTCGAACTCGCCACCCGCGCCGGCGTCCTCACCGTGCCCGAAGGCGCCATCCTCATCACCACCGAAGGCGGCGCCCAAATCGTCATCGCCCGCGAACGCGACGGCGGCTACTTCGCCGACTTCATGCCCATCGAAATGGGCATGCGCGAACGCGGCCTCGTCGAAATCACCCCCCGCAAAAAAATCGCACCCACCACCGCCGCCACTGCCACCGACGATGCCGCCACCGCCATCGCCGCCGCGCCCGGCGCCGCCGCCGCCACCCTTGAAGCCGGCCTGAAAGTCGTCGCCTCCGGCGTCGGCGCCCTCATCCTTTACCAGGACGGCAAACTCGAACCCCGCGCCCTGCGCAAGGAATTCGCCCTCGGCGGCACTGAAACCGACGCGGAGGGCGTGCGCAAATGATCCTCTCCGACACCTCCATCAAACGCCCCGTCGTCGGACTGGTCGCCTCCATCCTCATCGTCCTCATCGGCCTGCTCTCATTCTCAAAACTGCCGGTGCGCGAGTATCCCAACACCGACACCGCCGTCGTCTCCGTCCGCACCACCTACCGCGGCGCCTCCGCCGAAGTCATCGAATCGCGAGTCACCGAACCCATCGAAAAGGAAATCGCCTCCATCGACGGCATCCGCAACATCCAGTCCAACTCCCGCGACGAACAGTCCTACATCACCGTCGAGTTCAACATGAACCGCGACATCGACGCCGCCGCCAACGACATCCGCGACCGCGTCAGCCGCGCCCGCGGACGCCTCCCGCTCGACATCGACGAACCCCGCATCGAAAAAGCCGACCCCGACGCCGACCCCGTGATGAGCCTCGCCTTCAACTCCGACCGCTACTCCCGCCTCGAACTCGTCGAGATGATCGAACGCCTCGCCATCCAGCGCATCCAGACCGTCCCCGGCGTCGGCTCCACCACCGTGCGCGGCCCCCGTTTCGCCATGCGCATGTGGATCGACAGCGACCGCCTCGCCGCCTACGGCCTCACCGTCGCCGACGTCGAAAGCGCCCTCACCGCGCAAAACGTCGAAATCCCCGGCGGCCGCATCGAATCCGTCGCCCGCGAATTCCCCGTGCGCGTCCAGGGCCGCATGGCCGAGGTCAGCGACTTTGAAAACCTCATCCTCCTCTCCAAGGACAACTACCAGGTCAAGTTCGGCGACGTCGGCCGCGTCGAACTAGGCTCCGAGGACTACCGCGCCGAGACCTACTACAACGGCCACCCCACCGTCGGCGTCTCCATCGTCCGCCAGGCCAACGCCAACCTCCTCGACGTCGTCAACGGCGTCAAAGCCATCATCCCCGCCATCCAGCAGGACATGCCCAAGGGCGTGGACGTGGCCATCGGCTTCGACAGCTCCACCTTCGTCGAACGCTCCGTCCACGAAATCTACTCCACCCTCGGCGAGGCCACCATCCTCGTCATCCTCATCATCTTCCTCTTCCTGCGCGACTGGCGCGCCACGCTCGTGCCGCTCGTCGCCATCCCCGTCTCGCTCATCGGCACCTTTGCCGTCATGGCCGTGCTCGGCTTCTCCATCAACATCCTCACCCTCCTCGCGCTCGTGCTCGCCGTCGGCCTCGTGGTGGACGACGCCATTGTTGTGCTCGAAAATATCTACCGGCGCATCGAGGAAGGCGAAAGCCCCATCCACGCCGCCATCTTCGGCACCCGCCAGGTGGCCTTCGCCGTCATCGCCACCACGCTCACCCTCGCCGCCGTGTTTGTCCCCGTGGCCTTCCAGTCGGGCCGCACCGGACGCCTCTTCTACGAATTCGGCATCACCCTCGCCACGGCGGTGGTGGTGTCCGGCTTCGTCGCCCTCACCCTCACCCCCATGCTCTGCTCGCGCCTCCTGAAAGTCCGCATGGTGGACGGGAAAAAGAAACACAACTGGCTCTACGAAAAAACCGAGCCGTTCTTCGAATGGTTCAACTCCCGCTATGAACGCGTCCTGCGCTTCACCATCAAACGCCAGTGGTTCGTGCTCCTGTTTTCCGCCGCCTTCGTCGTCACCGGACTCTGGCTCTACACCCGCCTCCAGCGCGAACTCACCCCCTCCGAGGACCGCGGCATCTTCAACGCCAACCTCATCGCCCCCATCGGCTCCACCCCCGAATACCTCCGCCTCTACTCCTACGATGTCGAACAAATGATCCTCGCCATCCCCGAAATCCAACGCACCTTCCACCGCACCGGCGACGGCGGGCGCGCCTACATCTACTCCACCCTCAAACCCTGGGAGGAACGCACCCGCAAAACCCAGGACATCACCGCCCTCCTCCGCCGCCAGTTCGCCGACGAGGTCACCGGCGGCTCCGCCTTCGCCAGTCCCGTGCGCCCCTTCGGCCAGCGCGGCGCCGGCGTCCGCCTCGTCCTCCTCGGCAACGAATTTGACGAACTCCACCGCCTCGGCACCGATTTCCTCCGCGCCATGCAGGAAAACGGCATGTTTGTCCAACCCCGCGTCGACCCCCAGCCCACCAAACCCCAGCTCCAGGTTTACATCGACCGCACCAAAGCCGCCGACCTCCGCGTCAACGTCAGCAACATCGCCTCCACCCTCGAATCCCTCCTCGGCAGCCGCCGCGTCACCGAATTCCAGCGCGGCAACCAGCAATACTACGTCATGGTCCAGGTCGAGGACGCCAAACGCGTCACCCCCGCCGACCTCGCCCGCCTCTACGTCCGCTCGACCGACGGCAACCTCGTCCAACTCTCCAACCTCGTCACCTGGAACGAAGACTCCGTCTCCGAAAGCTACCGCCACTTCGACCGCATGCGCTCCATTGTCATCTTTGCCCAAATGGTCGAAGGCCGCACGCTCGGCGACGCCGTTGACTTCCTCAAAGCCCGCGCCCAGGAAGTCCTCCCCCCCGGCTACACCATCGCGTGGGACGGCGAAATCCGCGAATTCATCGAAAGCGGCAACGACACCTACGTGCTCTTCGGCCTCGCGCTCGTGTTCACCTTCCTGATCCTCGCCGCCCAATTCGAGTCATGGATTCACCCCACGACGATTTTCAGCGGCGTCCTCCTCGCCATCGCCGGCGGCCTGCTCGTGCTCTGGTCCACGCGCTTCTGGGCCGAGACCGCGATGACCGACAACCTCTTCTCGCGCTTCGGCCTCATCATGCTCATCGGCCTGGTCACGAAAAACGGCATCCTCATCGTGGAATTTGCCAACCAGCTCCAAGTCGAAGGCAAGGACGTGTTCACCGCGGCCTTTGAAAGCGCCACCCTGCGCTTCCGCCCGATCCTCATGACGGCGATAGCGACGGTGCTCGGCGCCGTGCCCATCGCCTTTGCGAGTGGCGCCGGCGCCGAGACGCGCAACCCCATGGGCATCGTGATTGTGGGCGGCCTGACGATTGCGACCGTGATGGCGCTCTTTGTGATCCCGATCATCTACATCCTGATGGACCGCCTCTGCCGGCGTTTGACAGGAAAGTCGAGTGCCCACGGCCTCATCCAAGCCGCCGCGATCGACCGCGAAACGCGCGAAACCGCCAACGCCAACGCCG
>JAISGL010000187.1 GCA_031263125.1 Opitutaceae bacterium
ATGAAGGCGGCGCGGTTTTTGTTGCGGGCGCGGGCAAAGGTGTCGGTGATGCGGTTGGCGGACATGAGGAGGGTGGAAATTAGGAGGATGGAAATTAGGGTTCAGGGGTTTGGAAGCGAGAAGTGTTTTGGTCGGGTTTTGTTTTGAGAGGTTAATCGGAGGTGGAGTGGTGGGTGTTGCGGCAAACAAAAACAATGCGGGAAAACCGATTCGCGGCTCATTCGCATCGATTGCTTCAACTCCCATCGGCAGCGTTGCACCGCGCGAACCCGAAACGCATCAACCCATGACATAAGCAATCATGCAGCTAACCGCCAGCAGCTTGAGGTGCGCCCTGGCGTGGCCTTCGATTTTTTTGGCCAGCTTTTTCATCTGCCGCAGGATTTGTTTGCGCGTTTTTTTTGAACCGGGCCGGTGTGCGCACGCGCTCATCGCCATCGCCTGTTTGTTCATCCCGTTCAAAAAGCGCGGCGGCTCGCAGGGCATGCGGTTGCGCAGGCCGTGCCGGCGGATGCACGCGACCGCTTTCATGAGCGTGCGCGCGGCGTCTCGCAGGAGCATCCAGTCGACCGGGAAATGGATGTCGGCTTTCAGGCAGGTCGCGTCGATGCAGGCGTCGGTAAAAGTTGCTTTGAGGAGGGAGTGGGGAGAGGGTTGCCGGAGTTGTGCGGGTGAGGTGATGTTTTTTTGAGGTTATGCGCGATTGGGGATTGAGCGTTGCCGGTGATGCCTTCTAGCGTGGCGTTCATGCGCCACCCTGCCGTTGAAAAGCTGCTCATTCTTCAAGATCGCGACACGAAACGAATCCAGTTGGAGTCCGACATCAAGTCGGCGCCCGATGCGATCCGCGCCGTTGAGGAAAAAATCCATCTGGAGAAAAAGGAGATCGAGGACGCGCGGGCGGAACTGAGGGAGCTTGAGACGAAAAAGAAGCTGATCGAAACAGAGATCGGCTCGACGCAGGCCACGCTCGGGAAATACAAGACGCAGCAGTCGATGGTGCGCAAAAACGACGAATACCAGGCGCTCGGCCAGCAGATCGCGTCGGCTGAGGAGGCGATTGGCGCGCTCGAGGAAAAGGAGCTGGGCGTGATGTTTGAGATCGACGAGGCGAAACTGAAGTTCGCCGCGGCGGAAAAGGTTTTGAAGGACAATATCGCGGACCACGAATCGCGCATCGCGACGCTTCGCGAACACGAGAAGCATCTGGCGGACGAGCTGGCGGTCGTGCGGGGCGAGGTCGCAAAGGCGCGCGAGTCGGTGGACGTGCTGGCGTTGCGGCTTTATGACCGGATCGCGACACGCACGCAGCCGGCGATTTCGGCGGTGCATGGCGGCGCGATTTGCGACGGGTGCCATCTGAAGATTTCCGGCGAAGCGGAATCCAATGCGCGCAAGGGCGAGGTTCTGGCGACGTGCGACCAGTGCGGGCGGATCATTTGGTGGGATTGAGATTACTGAAAGTATGCAAGTATGGAGCGTCTGGCGGTGGGTTTGGCGGCGCGTCTGGCGGTGGGTTTCACGTCAAGCGCGCCAGGAGTTTGTCCAGAATCGACGGATGCGCAACGGGGCGGCGGTTTTTCGCGATGCAACGCGACGCGATGCATCACAACACGACACGATGCATCACAACGCAGCCGGCCAGCGCGCCGGCCTCTTTGCGATGGCTTCGCCGTTCCGGGCATCGGAGCAAGCCGCCGGCCTGCCCCGGCAGTAATACCCTGCCAAAAACCAGCCTTCGCGTAACATCAGTTAATTAATCCCTCCACCCCTCCCCCCCCCACCCCTCCACCCCGCCACCCCTCCACCTCCGGTTGCGGCTTCATCGCGCCGCGCACAGTTCGTGAAGAAATCGAAAAACTGCTTTTCTCGCTTTCCACCCCGGCCCGCATTCCCTTGCCTGCCACAACCATGTCCTTTCCAAAAAACATGATTCCCGGCCGCATCGCCGACGCGTTGATGCGCTTCCCGCCTTTCTCGATGCTGCCCGGGGACGAAGTCGCCTCGCTCGCCGCCGGGGCCGACGTGTGGGTCGTGCCCATCGGCGATTACATCTGGCGGCAGGGCGCGCAGCCGCCGGACGAAGTGCTCTTTCTCGCGCAAGGCCG
The DNA here is from genome assembly GCA_031263125.1 of Opitutaceae bacterium. Taxonomy (GTDB): domain Bacteria; phylum Verrucomicrobiota; class Verrucomicrobiia; order Opitutales; family Opitutaceae; genus Ereboglobus. Next base: position 2,109 of record JAISGL010000187.1, read on the forward strand.
CGTCGAATACATCTGGGATAACGACGGACAGACCGAGCGCGTCGACGTGCGCGACGTCGGCGACGTGCTCGGCCTGAGCGCGCTCGTGCGCAACGAATCCTTCCGCGTCAGCGCGCAGGCAGTCGAGGACTCCATGCTCTACGGACTGCCCTGGGCGAAATTCCGCGTCATGCTCGGGAAAAACGACGAGGCGCGAAACTACGTGCGCCGCCACCTCTTCTGGGCCGTGCGCGTGGGCAGCCAGATTCACTACTCCGGCGAGCCGACCGGAGCGCGCATGGCCGGACGCGCAAAAAACATCCTGCAATCGCACCTCGACGGCGCGCAGATCATCCAGCCGCGCCCGATCGAACGCCTGCTCGTCTGCGGCCCCGACGCCACGCTCGGCGAAGCCGCCGCGCTCATTTCCGCAAAACGCGTCCCGTCCATCCTCGTCGTCGACGCCGCCCGCCGCCCGCTCGGCATCGTGAGCAGCGCCGCGCTCGTCAAAAACGCCATCGTCGACGGCATGCCGAAAACAACGCCCGTGTCGCACATCATGGCGAACCCCGTCTGCACCGTCTCGCCCGCCTCCAGCGCCACCGCCGCCATGCTCGTGATGCTCCGCGAACGCATCGGGCAAGTCTGCGTCACCGAGGATGGCACGCCCGGCACCAAGGCCCTCGACGTCTGCACGCACAAGGACCTGCTCGCGCAAACCGGCCACCACCCCGCCGGACTGTTGCGCGAAATCCGTTTCGCAAAATCGCCCGCGCGCTTCCGGGAACTCTGCGACGAAATCGAAAACATCGCCCGCAGCTATCTCGACGCGGGCATCTCCGCCATCTACATCGGCCAGATTTGCGCCGAGCTTTACGACGAACTCACGCAACGCCTCATCACGCTCGCCACCGACGAACTGCACGACGAAGGCATCGCCCTCCCCCGCGGCGTGGCGTGGGCCTGGATGGCGGTCGGCAGCGACGGACGCCGCGAGCAAATCCTGCGCACCGACATGGACAACGCCATCGTCTTCGCCCCCTTGCCCACGAAAGAGGAGAACGAAGCCGCGCGCGCCATCTTCACCACGCTCGCCACCCGCGTGATCGACAAACTCATCGCCGCCGGATTTGCCAAATGCCAGGGCGGCGTGATGGCGCTCAACCCGCGCTGGTGCCGCACCTCCGCCGAATGGCTCGACGAAATCGCCTCCTTCAACGCCGACACCGACGGCAACGGACTCCTGCGCGCGCTGATCCTCTACGACCTGCGCTTCGTCGTCGGCGAACGCGCCCTCTGCGACGCGCTCCGCGAAAAAGTGTACGCATCCGTCTCCGCCGACACCGCCCTCCAGCACCGCCTCGCCCAGCTCATCGTGGATAACACGCCGCCGCTCAATTTCATCGGCCGCCTCGTCATCGAAAAACTCGGCGGCGGTGGCGGCGGCGAGTTCGACCTGAAAAGCCGCGGCATGGCCCCGCTGCGCGACGCCGCCCGCCTGTTTTCGCTGCACTACAAACTCAACCGCCGCTACTCGACGGGCGGACGCTGGGAGGAATTGCGACGCGTCGTCCCCCAGCGCGCCGAACTCGCCTCGCTCGCCCGCGACGCGTATGATTTTCTCCTCGGCCTGCGCACGACAAACGGCCTGCGCCGCGGCGACTCGGGACGCTACCTCGATCCCTCGACACTCACCAAAATCGAGCGCGCGCAACTCGCGAGCGTCTTCGACGTGGTGCGCACCGTGCAACACGCGACAAGATTCCAGTTCGTGACAGGCGGGAGGATGACATGATGAAAACGACGCGCACCACGGAAAACGCCGCTCACAAACCCTCCGTCCACGACTCCCCATGAACTGGAAATTCTGGAAACGCCCGCCCGCGAATCCGACCGTCGCCGCGTATCTCGACGCCACGTCGCCGCGACCGCCGCACAAAGCGCCGGTCGCCAGCACGCGCTTTGTGGTGCTCGATTGCGAGACATCGGGATTCGACATCCAGCACAACCGGATACTCTCGCTCGCCACCGCCGAAATCAGCGGAGGCCGTCTGCACATTGCGAAGTCGCGCGAATGGACCGTCTTTCAACCCGGCGCCGCGATGAACAAAGCCGTCGCCATCCACGGCATCCTCCCCGCGCAAACCGCCGGCGGACGCCCCGAGCCTGAAGTGCTGCTTGAGTTCCTGCAAGGCACACACGGCGCGATCCTCGTCGGGCATCACGTCAATTTCGACATCGCGATGCTCGACGCCGCGCTCCAGCGGCATTTTCGCGTGACGCTGCGCAACCCCGCGCTCGACACGGCGGCCCTTGCGATGATCGCGATTGAGGCGTTTGCGAGAACGGCGTATCCCGGCCAGCGCGAACCCACGCTCGATGAAGTCTGTGCGCAATGCAAAATCGCCCCCTTCGAACGCCACACCGCCGAAGGCGACACCTTCACGACCGCGCAGCTTTTCCTTGCGATGTGTGCCATGCGCCAGCGCCACCTGGCCCGCCCGCTGACCATCGCCGACCTGCCCGTGCGCAACGGATAAGCAAAGTGGCGTGGATAATCCCGCCGAATCCCAATATCCAAACTCCAAAAAAAACCCAAATTCCAATATCCAAAAGAAATCCCAATATCCAAATTCCAAAAGGACACTGGCGGCTTCGCCGCCTCTGATTGTTTCAGCCCTTCAGCCTTTCAGTCCTTCAGCCCTTTTCTCGCCGCCTCTGATTGTTTCAGCCTTTCAGCCCTTCAGCTCTTCAGCCCTTCAGTCTTTCAGCCCTTTCCTCGCCGCGCGAGGAATCGGACAAGCGGGAGTTTCATGGTTGTTCAAAGATATTTGATTTCGGGATGTTTTTGCCGTTGGTTGCCGGCATGAAAAAACGCGGGACAAAAAGCAGCGTGGTGAAAATTGACCCGGAAATCATGAGCGGCACGCCGTGCTTCGCCGGCACGCGCGTGCCCGTGCGCGCGCTGCTCGATTATATCGAGGGCGGCGAGACGCTGGACGATTTTCTGGACCAGTATCCCTCTGTTTCGCGCGAACAGGTGATCGCGTATCTTGAGGAGTCCGGCGAATTGATGCTGGCCACGGCATAAATGCGCATACTCCTCGACGAATGTGTTGACGTGCGCGAGGCGGCTTGAGGCATTCTGCCGACCTTGCGCAAGCATGCTTTCGCGTGATTGCCATCTTTCGCAATTACACCAATCGAAACGGCAACGCCGTTTCCTAATAAAGCCAGGGTTGCGACAACGTCGCTACCTCGGATTATCAAATAAAAAACATACCACAACCCCAACGGGGTTGCCTTGCCTGTCTACAGTGATTTCATCCGAAAAAGACGCGTTATGAGGTGCTATTACATTGACACTCAAGCAACATATCATAATACAGAAGAGGTATGAAGGAATCAACTGAGGCTTCATCCTGGCCGCGCCGACGCCTACCGCAAGCCAAGCCGCCATTATGTTACGTAATTAATATGTCAGTGTACTAGTATCCCATAATGCGTGATAATTCGCTTCCACGTGCCAATATATTCATAACTGATGTTACGCGACTGACAGGATTCTGGCAGGGCGGTACCACCGGGGCAAGCCGGAGGCTTGCCAGAACTTAGCCGGTGGTTGAGCGAGGCTTGGCGAGCGACACCACCGGATATTGGTTTGTGGGAACAGCATCCCGGAGGGATGCCAGAGGCACGGGCGCGTACCATGTGTTTCTGGCATCCCTCCGGGATGCGGTGCTTTTATATTGGGTTCCGGTGGTGTCGGTCGCGCTGCGACCTCAACCACCGGCTTATATCTGGCAAGCCTCCGGCTTGCCCCGGCGCTACCGCTAAAAAGCAAGGAATATTACCAACTGATATATTCAATAGAACGTATGCGAATTATCATGCGTTATGGAATACTAGAATTGGGTCGCGTTGAGTTCGGTTTGGGACTTTGCGAGGAAGTCCGCAAATGCGATGTCGAAGACTTTTTGCCAGTTGCCGTCCCTGGCCACCTGGCCTCTGTTCAGTCCGTAGCCTTTGATTGTGACAGTTGTCGGGGAGTTCGCTTTTGTGAGCGTGAGGGTGCAGGTCACTTTTGCCTCGAACGACACGGCCCACACGCCGGGACTAAACCAGGCCCAGAATTCGTCGACTGAGACCGCGGCGGTGACGGGCGCGGAGGAATCGTTTGTGATTTGATAACCACGCTGTTTCAGGGCGGTCTCCACGAGGCTTTGCGCGCGCTGCGTGACGGAATCGCCTTTGGCGAGCGCGATGTCGCCCATGGCTTTTCCATAAGTGTTGCGCTGACGGCCTATCATGACGTCTTTTTGTCCGGCCGTTAATGTGTTCACATCGCCATTGATCGACGGGATGGAGGGTTCGGATGGATTGTTTTGGAAGACCCGGTTGTCGGTTACCGAGACGATGCGGAGCGCGCCTTTGTCGGCTGCGGGTGGCGTGGTAATCGGAGGTGTCGTGAGGGTGAGAGCGCGTTGTCCGGTAACGCATCCGCTAAACAGCAGCACGGTCGTGGCGAGCGTGAGTGCAACAAGGCATTTTTTCATGGTGGGAGGTTTTTGTTGGTGTTGGAGTTAGAGTTGACGGCGGAAAAATTTCCGGGGCGCAGACGTCGGCGAACGGATCGCAGTCGTGCGGCGCAGGATCACACTGCCGCGGTGACGGGAATGCGCAAGCATGCTTTTTTTTAGCGTTCTTGGCGTTGGTAGAGTAAGCAGGAGCGGCAGGAAGCGGTATAACCTGCCGCTCCCGCCTACTCTACCCGAGGTTGGCGACAACGTCGGCTGCCTTGGGTATTTTATTTTTGGATACACAACCCCAACGGGGTTGCCTATTTTACCAATATTCCATAACGCGCCTTTTTCAGATAAAATTGTCGTAAGGCTCATAGGCAAGATAATGTGAATTTTCATGCGTTATGAGATACAAGCGTGAAACCAAACATTTGTTACAAGGGATGCGCCCGAAAATAATATTACTGTCTTTAAGCTACCAACCTTGAGGGTTGATTTTTTTGCGTACAATTTCCCCATGACGCGACTCGTTCAAACCAACAATCCAATTGGCCACAAAAAACATTTTTCTACTTTATTAAAATATTTTCCTGTTATTTTCAGTGGATACTCAAGCCGGAGGCTCTCTCGTATCGTCAAATATCAGGCATCCTTGCCCGCGCTCCCAGGATAGGCATTCGCACGGCATTCATTCAGTCGCGGGTTTCGGGTTTGTTTGATGGAGGAACATCGCACTTGCGCGTTTTACCGGGGCCGGGCGCCGTCGCGCCGGGCACCCACCGGCCGGGGATGAAATGGCTGCTGGGATGCGGGACGAGTCCCTTGATGTTATGACGCAGTTGCGACACGACGGCTTCGACCGCGCGCGCGCCGACCTCCGACGATGCCTGGTAGATGCCGCTCGTCGCAGCCTGCGGGTCGCGCACGTGGAGGTTTGCCACGCCAATCTCCGGCTTGATGAGATGCGTGAGTTGTTCGCCAATCTCGGCGTTTCCGAAAATGAGCACCCCCGGTCGCTCCTTGCGCAGCCAGCGGGGAAGTTCCGGCGCGATTGACCCGGCCGTCTCGGGCATGAGCGGCGCGAGGCGTTGCACGGCGGGCATGGCGTTTTGCGCGAGCAGATAGGCGGCGAGCCAGCGGTTGCCGAGGCGCTCGCTCACGGCGCGGCTCACGATGAAGCCGATGCGCCGGTAGCCGAGCCGGCGGCATTCCTGCATGGCGAGCGTCATGGATTGAAAGTGGTCGTTCGACACGCGCTCGATGCGCGGCCAGCCGACGCTCGTGCCAAGCCCGACGCAGGAAAACGGCTCCAGGTCGAAATCGAGGCGGCGCGAGCAGTCCGTCGTCGGCGCGGCGATGAGCGCGTGGATGCTTCGCGCCAGAAGAATGTTGCGCAGGCGGTGCGCGTTCATGCCGCCGGCGCCGAGGCTGAACTCCTCCATGTTGTAGCCGAGTTCGCGGGCGCGCTTCATCGCGCCGGCAAACATTTGCCGGTGGCTTGTGAAGTCGCGCGCGCCTTTGTCGCGCGCGTAGTCGGTGAGCAGGGCGATTGTCGTGTGTTTTTCCTGCGTGGCATTGGCGGTGCGCAGGGCGAGCAGCGCGTCGTGGAGCGGGTCGCGCGTGTAACCGAGGTCACGCATGGCGGAGGAAATTTTCGCGACGAGTTCCGGCGAGCCGCGCGTCGGGTCGCGCAGCACGAGCGAGACGGCGGCGCGCGAGACTTTGGCGCGTTTTGCGATTTCCTCCATCGTGACATCACGGTGGCGGCGGCGCCCGCGCAGGCCGCCCATCAGTTCGCTCACGAGCGGATTGGGCCGGTAGCCGAGTTTTTCCGCGGCGGCTTGCACGCGCGCGCGGGTTTCCACGGAAATTTCATCGCGGGAGCGGAGCGCGAGCGAGGCGGTGGCGAGCGAGACGCCTGCGGCGCGCGCGACTGAACGGAGGTTGACGGGGGTCATGATGAGTGCGGATTGAACGATGCTACTCCAAAGCAATTCGAAATTTTCCAACATCGGGGCAATAACAAAAACCATGATACCTTGTTCATTCAAAAGCGCCCGTGCGCGGCGCGTCATCAACCCTTCCTCCTGAACCATGCTTTATCCGATTGATACGGAAACACGAAGTGTGCGCGACCTCGGCGGGGTGTGGGATTTTTGTCCCGATGCCGGCGACATCGGACTCAAGGCGCATTGGGAAAGCCGGCCCTGGCCCGCCGTCATGCCGATGCCGGTGCCGGCGAGTTTCAACGACATCACCACCGATGCGCGCGTACGCGATCACGTGGGGCCGGTGTGGTACCGGCGCGCGGCGCATTGCCCGGAGGCGTGGCGTTCGCAACAGGTGCGCCTGCGTTTCGGCGCGGCGGCGCACCGCGCGATGGTGTGGGTGAACGGCAGGCTGCTTTGCACGCACCAGGGCGGCTTTCTTCCGTTCGAGGCGGACGCGGCGCCGCTCCTGCGCTTCGGCGCGGACGGCGCGAACACGATTGTCGTGCGCATCGACAATATCCTCGACTGGACCACGCTCCCGCCCGGCGAGGTGAAGCACGCGGGCGACGGCGGCGATGTCCCCGATATGTCGCGTGCGCGTCAGGACTACTTTCATGACTTTTTCAACTACGCCGGACTTCACCGGCCCGTGCGCCTGATCGCGCAGCCCGCCCTTGGCATTGAGAACATTCGCACACGCGTGGCCCGCATCGAGGACGGCGCCGCGGCGCGACTTTTTGTGGAAACCGAAACCGCCGCGCCCGTGTGCCGCGTCACGCTCACCGATCCGCGCGGTGTCACGGTCGCCGAAGGCGCGAGCCACATCGACGCCGGACATGCGTGCGAGCTTCGCGTGGCCGCGCCGCAGTGGTGGTCGCCCGACGCGCCCGCGCTCTACGAACTGAAAATCGAGGCGCGCGAAGACGACGGGCGCCTGCGCGATTGTTACCGCCTGCCGCTCGGCCTGCGCACGGTGCGCGTGGACGGCGACCGTTTTTTGCTCAACGAGCGTCCGTTTTATTTTCGCGGTTTCGGGCGCCACGAGGACGCCGACCTGCGCGGCAAGGGCCACGACGACGCCGTCAACGTCCGCGACATCAATCTCCTCAGATGGATCGGCGCAAACTCCGTGCGCACCTCGCACTATCCGTATGCGGAGGAGTTTTTGCGCCTCGCGGATCGCGAGGGAATCGCGGTCATCGGCGAGTGTCCCGCGGTCGGCCTGTATCGCTTCGACGAGCAGGAAAATCCGGTCACGCCGATCTTCACCGAGGAGAAAGCCGGCGGATCGCTCCGCCGCCATCACCTCGACACGGTGCGCGACATGATAACGCGCGACCTCAATCACGCCTGCATCCTCATGTGGAGTCTCGGCAACGAAATCGCGACGCACGAGGACGCCGCGCTCGAGCACTTCGCCGCGGTCACGCGCCTCGCGCGCGTTCTCGATCCCTCGCGCCCGCTCACGATTGTCGAATGCAATTACCCGCGCCACTCGCGCATCGGCGGCCTCGTCGACGTCATCGCCGTCAACCGTTACTACGGCTGGTATCTCGACTGCGGCGACCTCGCGTCGATCCCGGAAAAAATCCGCGCCGAACTCGGCGAGTGGCGGAGCCGCTGGAAAAAACCGGTGCTCCTCTCGGAGTACGGCGCCGACACAATCGCGGGCCTGCACATGCTCCCCGAGGCGATGTTTTCCGAGGAGTTCCAGGTCGGATATCTGAAGGCATTCAACGGCGCGCTCGACGCGCATCCGTTCATCGTCGGCGAGCACGTGTGGGTCTTTGCCGACTTCGCCACCAAGCAAGGCATCACCCGCATCGACGGCAACCGCAAGGGCGTCTTCACCCGCCAGCGCCAGCCCAAGGCCGCCGCGTTTTATCTGCGCCGGCGCTGGTTGCGCATGCGCGCGACCGAAGCGGCCCACACGCGCACCCATGCCCCCGATATTTCCACATGCTGATGACGCTTGAAAATTTCACCCGCTGATTTCTCCCAACGCTTCCCAACTCTGAATTCCCAAACCCAACATTAATTCGTTTTATGAAACACAAAAACCTCACGCCCACGCGCGCCCTCACGTGCGCCCTCACATGCGCTTTCACGCGCGCCTTCACGTGCGCCCTCACATGCGCTTTCACGCGCGCCTTCACGCGCGCCTTCACGCTCACGCTCCTGGCCACGTTCTGCGCCAGTTTTGTTTTTGCAACCAGCGCCCGCGCCCAAACGGCCCCCGCCGAAACTTCCGCCGCACCTGCCACATCCGCCGCCGCCGCGACGCAGGATTCCGAGACCGTGCATCTCTCGCCCTTCGAGGTGAACGCCTCGCGCGATTCCTCGTGGCGCGCCGCCACCACGCTCATCGGCAACCGCACCAACCAGG
>JAISGL010000327.1 GCA_031263125.1 Opitutaceae bacterium
GTGATGCGGCCCTACACGTCGCATTTCCTGCCGCGCATGATGGGCGGCGATCCGCCGCGTCCCTACGGCCACGCTTGGGGCGAATGGCGCTGGCATCTCGAATACGGCAACGGCCTGCAAGCCGACTGGGGCGCGCATCATTTCGACATCGCGTTGTGGGGCCTGGGCGCCGACGGGCGCGGCCCGAAATACGTGGAGGTTTTCGGGAGCAAAAATCCCGCGACCGCCTCGGACAACCGCCACATTTCTTACACTTTCGCCAACGGCGTGAAGGTCGTTTACGGCTGTCCCGGCGTGGTGCGGCGCGAGTCCGGCGGCGCGACGATGGTGAGTTTTGTCGGCACCGAGGCGACTGCCTCCGGCGCGCGCGGCGGCAAGTTCTGGGTGGACAAACCGTCGTTGCGCAATGTCCGCTTCGGCGACGAGGACAGCCCGGTTTATGTGTCCGACGACCACCGCTCGAATTTCATCGACGCGGTGCTCACGGGCCGCCCGGTGATCTGCCCGCCCGAGATTGGCCAGTCGAGTTGCAACATGTGCCTCGTCGGCAACATCGCGCACCTGCTCGGGCGCAGCCTCGAATGGGACTGGCGCACGCGCACCTTCATCGGCGACGAGGTCGCCAACCAGTATCTCTGGCGCGAAAACCGCGGCGAATGGGCGCGCATCTGAGCCGCTGCCGGCTGAACCGGCTTGGCCGGTTTGGCCCGACTTAAATCGACTTAACTCGATTTAAGTCGATTTAAGTCGATCTCCCAATCCACGCCAAACTCACGCCCACACCCACACCACACTCACGCCTACCGCAACCCACTCCCACTCCACACTCACGCTCAACCCAACCCATTTCCCATGAAAAAATCACGCTCCACCCTCACACGCTCCACCCTCACTCTCACCACTCTCGCCCTTATCCTCCCGCTCCTGTTCCCCGCGGCGCTCTCCGCGCAAGGCTGGTATCCCTACAAGGACGACCCTGTGCTCACGATTCGCCAAAAGGCGGCGCTCGATGCCGCAATGCCCGCGCGCGCCGCCGTCGCGCCGGCAAAAAAACGCCGCGTGCTCGTGTTCTCCCGCACGTGCGACTTCCGCCATTACCAAGGCATCGTCGCCGCGAAATACGCGATTGAAAAAACCGGCGCGCTGACCGGCGCCTGGGAAACCGTCGTCAGCGACGACCTCGCGAATTTCGAGCCGGCCGCGCTGCGCCAGTTCGACTGCGTGGTGATGAACAACACGACCGGACGCCCCTTCGCCGAGCCGCAGCCGGAATTGAAAAAAATGCCCGCCGAAAAACAGGTGGAAATCCTGGCCCGCGACACGCGCCTGCGCAAAAACCTCCTCGCCTACATCCGCGAAGGCGGCGCGCTCTTCGGCATCCACGCCGGCGGCGACACCTACCGCAGCCGCGGCGCCGGCGAATACGAAGCCGCCTACATCGACATGATCGGCGGCAACTTCATCGGCCACCCCTGGACGGCACGCGAGACCAGCGTCGTCGTCGTGGAAGACCCCGGCTCGCCCGTCACGCGCGGCATCTGGCCCGACAGCGAATTCACCGCGCAAGACGAAATGTATATGTTCGGCGACGCGTTTGACCGGAACAAACTCCGCGTGCTCATGGCGCTCGACCTCACCCGCTGCGCGCCGCGCAAAAACGCCCGCGCCGACGGCGATTGCGCCCTCGTCTGGATCAAAAACCACGGCAAGGGACGCGTCGCCTACAGCGCGTTCGGCCACGACCTCACCCTCTGGCTCGTGCCTGAAATCCAGGAGCTGCACCTGCGCCTCCTCCAATTCGCCACCGGCGACCTCGCCGCCGACACGACCTCGATTCCAAAACCGAAACCGCCCGCGCGCCCCGCGTTCATCACGGACGGGAAACCGTTTTTCCCCGCGCCAACCGAGGCGCAAATCCGCGCGCTGGAAAACTGCGATTATGGCCCCGCCGACAGGGACGTGATCGACGCGCTGGTGTTCGCCGCCTACGGCCACAACAACGACGCGTCGTTTTGCGCGACGATGGAGGACTTCCTCCTGCGCGAACTGGAGTCGCGCCGCGGCACCTCCCGCTACCGCACGATGCTCGCCCACCTTGTCGAGGCGGTCGGCGTGCAAAAACAGGCGGACCGCCTCGCCACGCTCGCAAAAACCGAAAAGGACGAAGCCGTGCGCTCGCACCTGGCCGAGGCGGCGGCGCACTGGAAACGCGTCCAACCCGGAAAGGAAAAGGAGCGCGCGCTCCCCCCCGCGAAGCCGGACAACGCGCGCGAACTGGGCAACATCATCGGCTGGCTCGCCGCCAACCCCTGGGCGCCGCTGCCGGGCTGGCTCACCTTCGACGCACTCGACGACACGATGAAACCGCGCCTCGCCTACGCGCTCGCCGAACGCGGCGAAGCTGTTGACAGCGTGAAAAAACTCACCCCGACGACACCGGAACTCGCTCTCGCGACAGGCTACGCCGTATGGAAACGCGGCGGCGCCGCCGGCGACCTCTCGCGCCTGCTGTCCTTCGCCCCGCTGCTCGACAAAATACAGTCCGCGCAAATGGCGGTTTATCTCGCGTCCTCGGCGGTGCCGGGCCGCGCCGACTTGTATGCGACGACGCTGGGCGCCGGAACCCCGGACGAAGCCGCGCTCGCCGGCGCGGCGCTGGCGTTGATGGACCTGTCGGACTTTTCCAAAAAATTTCTCGCCGGCTACGACACTGCGCCGGCGGACGAAAAACGCGTCATGCTGAAAGTCTGCGAGTCGCTCGCCGACGGCCATGCCTTCACCGAGCTTATGCGCCGGCTTCCCGGTGAAAAGGACGCCGCGCTGCGCAGCGCAATGCAACGCGCGCTGACGCGCATCTCGCAGGCACTTTTCACCGCACCGATGTTTGACGCGACCGTCGCCGCCTACGAAGCCGCCGACAGCGGAAACGCCACGACCACCGCCACCAGCGGAAACGCCGCCACGGCCACCGCCACCTCCGGCAGCGGAAACGCCGCCGTCGCTGCCACCACCGCCACCACCCGCGCCTTCTGCCTGCGCTTCGCGGTGCTGCAAGGCGACGCAGACGCCGCCCGTTTCTGCCAGCGCGCCTTTGACGACGGCCTCCGCGCCGACGCCATCCGCACGCTCGGCGCGTGGAAAAACCAAACCGCATTCGACGCGCTGCTCGCGATGTCGAAAGCCGCGACCGACGAACGCGAGGCGATGCTCGCGCATGTTTCGCTCACCACCGTGATGAGCCGTGCCGGCGTGCGCGAGGACGTGCTGGAGCATGTGCTGAAAACCGCCGTCCGTCCGGAGGAAAAAGAGGCGGCGCTGAAAGCCGCCGCGGATTTCCCCGACAAAAAAATCGCCGACTGGCTGTCCGCCAATGGCTACGCCAAGCAAGCGGAAACCATGCGCGCGCGTTTGCAGAAGAAAAAAAGCTGAGTCCGATTTCTGGCGGACCAAGCTCCCGCAAGGCCGTTGCCGGGACGCATCTCAAAACCCGGACAGGCAAGCCGCCGCATCGATGTAGCACGCGCATCTTGCCCGTGGACGGCGCAAAGAGCCGCCCCCGTGCCAGCCCGACGCGGGCAGAGATGCCCGCGCTCCCAGGAACGGACTTCGCGTTGCCCTCGCCCAATCGCGGGAGGCGGGTTTGGTTGGTGGTTGGTGGCGGAAGAACACAGCGGCGACTTTTGAATCTCTTTGGTGCTTAACCCGGCTTAGGTCTCGTCTAAAAATAACTGGGCGAAGGTGCGCTGGAATGGGAGCGCCTGTCAAGGCACCGACAAAGGAGTTTACCAGAGGTAAATGACCGCAAGCACCAATGCTGGATCGCACTTTCAGTCCAAGTAAAATCGCCCAGTTATTTTTTTGCGGACCCT
>JAISGL010000443.1 GCA_031263125.1 Opitutaceae bacterium
CGCAATCGAAAATCCAAAATCATACAAAACCGAGCGGCTTGAATGTGGCGCCGAGGATGTCGGGCGTGGTTTTGCAGGCGAACCAGTTTTGGAGCACCGTCGCGTAAACCTGGCGGAAGTCGGTTGAGAAGGCGAGGTCCTGGTTGCGCTCAAGGTCGAGCGAGGGCGCGGAGCCGTGCAGGCCGCCGGCAATTTTGCCGCCCATCACGAAGAGCGGCGCGGCGGTGCCGTGGTCGGTGCCTTTGCTTTCGTTTTCCATCGGGCGGCGGCCAAATTCGGAGAAGGTCATCGTGAGGACTTGGTCGGCGAGGCCGTGCGCATCGAGGTCGTGTTGAAATGCAGACAGACCTTCGGAGAGCGAGCGCATGAGGTTTTGGTGCGTGCCGGCCTGGTTGGCGTGCGTGTCGAAACTGCCGAGTGAGGCGAAGTAGACGCGCGTGGAGAGGTTTGCCGCGATGAGGCCGGCGATGCTGCGGAGCGATTGTCCGAAGGTGCTGCCGGGATAGGTGGCGCCGGGTTTGTAGCCGGCGAGGATTTGGCGCACGCGCTTTTCGGTGACGAGCGCGTCCATCATGGTTTGTTTGAGGTAGGTGTTGTTGTCGTGGGCGCCGGAGGCGTCGGGGCGGGGGGTGGCGTTTCCGGAGGTTTTGACGAGGGTTTCGAGGAACTCCAGATTTTGTTGTCCGCCGCCGAGGCGTCCGGGTTGTCCGGGACTGAGGCTGAAGGTGGAATGCGGGCGCGCGGCGAGATAGGTTTGCGGGAGTTCGTTGCCGAGGTTGATGGCGGCGGGATCGAGGGAGGCAGCAGCGTTGGCGGCGACGAGTTTGGGGGAGGCGGTGTTGGCGGCGGCGGAAGCGGCGGCGGAAGCGGAGGCGTTGGCGGAGGCGGAAGGTGGGGCGCCGGGGCGGGGGGCGAGGTTTCCAAGCGCGGCGGCGTCGAGTTCGGGGGAGCCGGCGCAGGTGTTGTCGAGGTAGCGGCCAATCCAGCCGGTGGAGACGAATTTGTCGCTGTCGGTGGCGGATTCCCAGATTTCGGTGGAGCGGAAGTGCGAGCGGTTGGGATTCGGGTAGCCGACATTTTGGATGATGCCGAGTTTGCCGTCCTTGAAGAGCGCGCTGAGTTCGGCGCAGGCGGGGTGCAGGCCCATGGTGTCGGTGATGCGCAGGACTTTGTCCTTGGGAATGCCGAGGGTGGGGCGGAGGCGGTAGTAGTGCGCGTCTTCGTATGGGATGAGTGTGTTGAGTCCGTCGTTGCCTCCGGCGAGTTGCACGAGGACGAGGATGGTGCGGTCGCGTTCGGGGCGCGGCGTCGAGGCGCGCGCGGATTGGACGAGGAACGAGGGCGCGAAATTGCTGAACGCGAGCAGGCCGATGCCGCCGGTGGTGAGTTTCAGAAATTCGCGGCGGGTGGCGGGGAGAGTGGAAATGTGGTGATTCATTTTTTTGATTTTTTGGATTTTTTGGATTTTTGGACTGGCAATGCGTGGCGTGGTGGGCGGACCGGGGAGCGGCGTTTCCGGCGTGGCGTTTCTGGCGTGGCGTTTCTGGCGCGGCGCTTCCGGCGCGGTGTTTCCGGGAGCGGCGTTTCCGGTGCGGCGCTTCCGGGAGCGGGATCAGCAGAGTTGATATCCGGGCGATTGGAGGAGGGCGATGGCGGTGTCGCGGACGCGGAGGTGGTGTTGCGCGGGTTTTCCGTCGCCGGTGATGTGTTTGATAACTGCGTCGCGGCAGGCGGCGCGGCAGGCGGGCGATTGCGCGCCGGCGTCGGGAATGAAGGTTTTCAGGAAAATGGCGGCGACTTCGGCGGGCGGGGTTTGGGCGAAGCGTCGGAGGCGCGCGGCGTCGATGGTGAAACGGTCGCGGCCCGCAGCGCGCGCGTCGGCGAGGGCGACTTGTTCGTCGGCGTTGAGATTGGATTCCTTGAAGGGCGTGAAGAGATTTTGCACGAGCTGGCGGCGCGCGGCGAGTGTGGCGGAGTTGATCCAGCCGCGTCCGCCGACCCAGCCGCGGACGTTGGGCGGCTGGAAGGGCATTTGTCCCATCAGGCGGAGAGGCGAGATGGTCTGGCGCGGGATGGGCGCGACGTCGAGGCGGAGGTCTTGCAGGAGGCCGAGATAAAACTGGAACGGGCTTTTGATGTGGTTGCCGGCGTGGGCGGGCGAGTAGAAGAGGCGGCTGCCGAAGAAGCGGTGCGCAAGGGCGCGGAGGTCGTGGTTTTGCGCACGCCACCAGTCGGCGAGCGTGTCGAGGTATTCGCGGGGGAGCGGGGCGTCGGTGAGGTAGAAGCGCGCCAGTTCGCGCGGGATGAAAACGGAGGCGGCGGGCTGTTTGTAGACGAGGTCGATGATGTCGTCGCCGTCGTAGTTGCCGGTGTGTCCGAAGACAGTTTTGGGGCCGGTGTCGTGCTGGCGCGGATCGTAGACGAAGGAGGTTTCGCCGGCGCCGGCGCGGCGCGCACCGGCTTTTTGCGCGGCAGCGCGGGCGGTGGAGGCGCGGGCGGCGGAGGCGGCGGGGGCGGTGGGAGCGGCGGGACCGGTGGCGGTGGCGGCGGAGGCGGCGGAGGCGGCAGGGCGGGCGGCGATGCGGTAGCCGGTGAAGGCGCGCGCGGCCTGCTTGATGTCCTGCTCGGTGTAATTGCCTTCGCCGAGCGTGAAGAGTTCGAAGAGTTCGCGGGCGAAATTTTCGTTGGGCGCGTCTTTTTTGCTCTCCTGCAAGTCGAGGTAACGAATCATCGCGGGCGAGCGCGACACGGCTTTGGCGAGCGCGGGCGCCGGGCCGAGTCCGTTCTGGCGGAGGATGGCGTGGTGAAGATGGATGTGCGCGGGGTTGCGGACTTTTTCAAAGGAGACGACATAAATGTCGCCGAGAAACACGGTCCATTTTTCCTGCGCGGAGAGTTCGGGGCGCGCGGCGAATTGGAGCCACTTGATAGTCATGTCCTGCTGCGCCTGCTGTTCGCGTTCGCGGCGTTCTTTTTGGATGGCGCGTTTCTCGTCGGGCGTGGTGGCGGCGCGCTGGCGCGCGGTGAAACCGGGGATGTCCTGGTTGAGTTTTGTGATGGCGGCGGGGAGTGGGAAGGGCGTGGGGTTTTCGGGGAAAAGGCGGTCCAGCGTGGCGGGGAGTCCCTCGGAAACGGCGCGGGCGACATCGCCGGGTTGCGCGGACCACGCGGCGCGGCGGAGCAGGTGGCGCGCGGCACTGGCGTTCCACTGCGCGGCGGGGAGCGGCTGCCAGGCGTCGGACGCGGCGGGGGTGGCGCGGGAGGGTGCGCGGGAAGGGACGCGGGAAGGTGCGCGAGCGTTTGCGGTTGAGGCGGTGGAGGATGGTGGGGTGGTGGTTGCGGGGGCTGGTGCGGGTGCGGGTGCGGAGGCTGGTGCGGATGCGGATGCGGTTGCGGATGCGGATGCGGGCGCAGTTGCGCGTAATGGTGTCGTCGCTTCCATGATGGCGCTAAAGACGGGTGCGCGGACGGGCCGTTTCGTCAAAGAGGCGCGAAAGTTCAGAAGACGGAGGACAGAGGACAGAGGGCAGAGGGCAGAAGACAGAGGACGGAGGACAGAGGACGGAGGGCAGAGGACGGAGGGCAGAGGACGGAAGACAGAAGACGGAGGACAGAGGGCAGAAGACGGAGGATGGAGAGCAGAGGGCAGCGGGAAATGTCGGGGGGATTTTTTCCGGGTGATTTTTCTGTTTTCACCGCTCGCCATTCACCACTTGCTATTCGCCACTCACTATTCTCATGACTTCCCGTGAACGTTTTTTGGCCGCTTGTAATTCGCAACCGCTGGCGCGTCCGCCGTTGTGGGTGATGCGGCAGGCGGGGCGGTATCTGCCGGAATACCGCGCGTTGAAGGAGCGCGCGTCGTTTCTCGAAATGGTGCGCACGCCGGAGCTGGCGGCGGAGGTCACGCTGCAACCGTTGAAACGTTTTCCGGGACTCGATGCGGCGATTTTGTTTTCCGACATCCTGGTGATTCCCGAGGCGCTTGGGCAGGCATACGCGTTTCGCGACGGCGGCGGAATCGCGATGGAGCGGCGGCTCGATTCGCGCACGGACATCGACGCGCTCGCGCCCGCGAGCGTCGTGCCGGAGCGGCTGGCCTACGTGGGCGGGGCGTTGCGTTTGGTGAAGCGCGAACTGGCGTCGGGCGGCAAGGCATTGCTCGGTTTCGGCGGTTCGCCGTGGACGCTCGCGACCTACATGCTGGAGGGCGGCAGTTCGGACGATTTTGCGCGCGCGAAACAGCTTTATCACACGGATCGCACCGCGTTCGACGCGCTGCTGCAAAAACTCACGGAGGCATTGATCGTGTATTTCAAAATGCAGATCGAGGCGGGCGCCGACGCGATCCAGATTTTCGACTCGTGGGGCGGCATCGTCGCGGCGCACGATTACGAATATGTATCCTTGAAATGGATACGTGAAATCGTGGCGGCGTTGCCGGAAAATTTCCCGGTGATTTTATATGCAAAAGGCACGGCGGCGCAGCATGGCGCGCAAGCCAAGTCGGGCATCCGCGTGTTGAGCGTCGATTGGACGATGGACATGGCCGCGCTGCGTCGCGGACTGCCGGCGAACGTGGCATTGCAGGGCAACCTCGACCCCGTGCTCATGCAGACAACCCCGGAAATCGTGCGCGGCGAAACACTGCGCCTCTTGCGCTCGATGCGCGGCCTGCCGGGCGGACACATTTTTAATCTGGGCCACGGCATAACGCCCTTCGCGAAGATCGAGTGCATGCACGCGCTCGTGGATGCGGTGACAAAGCCTCCAGCAATGGGCCGACCAGAGCGGCCTGAGCGTGGCGGTATGCTACTTTCCGCCAGGCACGGGCAAATGGAATAAAATCGAACACCGGATGTTCTGCCAAATAACAAAAAACTGACGCGGCAGACCCCCGGGGCAAACCCCTGACCAGTCACGAGGTGATCATTGAATTGATCGCCGCCACCACAACCAAAACAGGTCTGCGCATCCACGCCAAACTCGATCCTGGCGCCTGTGAAAAAGACCTCCGCGTCAGCGACGCGGAAATGGCAGCCCTCTCCATCGAACACGCAGATTTCCACGGCGAATGGAATTATCTTACTGACGTTACGCGGCACATACGTAGCGCAGGCTGCCAAGCCTGCTGACGAGGCGAAGCCTCGCCTCGCGTAGCACGGGCATCTTGCCCGTGGACGGCGCGAAGTGCCGCCCTCATGCC
>JAISGL010000461.1 GCA_031263125.1 Opitutaceae bacterium
CCAGGAACGGACTTCGCGTTGCCCTCACCCAATCGCAGGGTTCGGGTTTGGTTGGTGGCGGAAGAACATAGCGGTGCCTTTTGAATCTCAAAATCCTGCCGTCTGCGTAACATCAGTTACTAATTGATATTACGCCTGTAGAGTAGTATCCCATACTATAATGCATCTTTTTTCGTATGAAATCACTATAAGGCTCTCACGCAGGAGGTAAGATAATACGAAACGAGATGACTGTCGAATAGAGGAATAGAGGATCGCCGTGCGTCCCCTGGCTTCTGAGTGGCCTATGAACAGCCAGTTTTTTCTGCCAAGCGCGCCGGGCCTTAACGCGTTTTCCATCAGATTGCCTGCTCTATCTGGGTGAAGAATAGGGTGAAAAAATCCCTTTGAGCCGCGCCGGGTTTTTGTTTCACTGCGCCCGATATGCGAGTCGTCATTTTAGGTTCGGGCCGGGGCGGCAATGCCGAGGCCATCCTCAAAGCCCAGCAGCAAAACCAACTCGGTCGCGCCGGGGTGGTGCGGATTTTTTCCGACAAACAGGGCGCGGGCATTCTCGCGCACGGACAAACCCACGGCGTGCCGGCCACGTTTCTCGATCCCGGCCCGTTCAAGACAAAATTCGACGACGCGGGCGAGACGCGCCATATCGACGCGATCAGCGCGTGTGCGCCCGATCTTGTCGTGCTCGCGGGGTTCATGCGCATTTTGAAACCGCGATTCATCGACGCGTTTGCGAACAAAATCATCAACCTCCATCCGAGCCTGCTGCCGAGTTTTCCCGGGCTGGACGGCATTGGGCAGGCGTGGCGGCGCGGCGTGAAAATCACCGGTTGCACCGTACACTACGTGACCGCCGAGGTCGATGGCGGGCCGATCATCGACCAAGCCGCCGTGCGCATTGAGAAAACCGACACGCTGGAAACGCTGGAGGCCAAAGTACACGCCGCCGAACACGCATTGCTGCCGGCGGTCATCGCGCGACTGAGCATGGAGAAATGAATTTGAAACCGCGAATGGACACGAATGGACACGGATGGACACAGATGGACACGAGTAATACCAGCTTGCGTTCATAACTGACGTTACGACGTTACGCGCGCGCAGGGCCTGGCCTTGTGTCAGGCCGCGAATTGCCGCTCTTGCCTGCCCTGCCGCAAGCAGCCTCTCCCGCCCCGTGCTCCTCTCTTTTTTTATCACACTGCACGGAAAAAAAACATCCCCGCCGGAAATGCGTGCTCGCCCTCGTGTCGCATTTTCGGCAAACGCAACCCCTTATTAACCGAAAACCCACCGCAAAAGCCCACCGCAGCCCACCGCAATAATCCACTCCCAAATCATGGCCATCCCCCATTTGACCGACGACCAGATCCGCACAATGACCCGCGAGCAGAAAGACCGCTGGTGGCTTGAAAACGTCTACCGCGGCGACATGCCCCAACTCACCGTGCGCTCCGGCGTCACCGGTTTCCTGCTCGGCGGAATCCTCGCGGCGGTGGCCATCTACATCGGCGGCAAGACGGGCATTTCCATCGGCGTCGGCCTCACGTCGGTCGTGGTGGCGTTCGCGGCGTTCCGCATCCTGCACGGCATCGGCCTGTGCAGGGACTTCACGATTCTGGAAAACAACTGCACGCAATCCATCGCGACCTCCGCCGGCTACATGATCGGGCCGCTCATTTCGAGCATGGCCGCCTACATGCTCGTCGCGCAAAAAACACCGCCGCACCTGCACATCTTCACATGGATGGTGTGCGTCTCGATCCTCGGCGTGCTCGTGGCGTTTCCGCTGAAACGCCGTTTCATAAACGAGGAGCAACTTCCGTTTCCCGAGGGCCGCGCGTGCGGCGTCGTGCTCGACTCGCTCTACACGGGCAGCGCAAGCTCGGGCATGTTCAAGGCCAGGCTGCTCGCGGTTTCGGCGCTGCTCGGCGGCGGACTCCAGTTTCTCATCAGCGACTCGTGGATGAAACTCGCGCAAATAAAAATCCTCCACCTGCACAAACTTTTCCCCTCGCTCTACGCCGAAAACGGCCAGCCTGGCGACGCGCCGTTTGTGCTCTTCGAGCATCTCGACGATTATTATTACTGGCTGATGGCGAAGCTGCACGTCGCGACGGAAAAATTCGTGCCCACGCTCGGCGGCGTCGACGTGCGCGACTACGGCCTGCGACTCACGCTCGACGCGTCGATGTTCGGCGTCGGCGGCCTCATGGGCATGAAAGTGGCGACGAGCGTTTTGGTCGGCGGCTTCATCAACTACATCATCCTCGTGCCGCTCATGATCAAGGCGGGCGACATCGCCCCGCGCCTCGCCGCCGACGGTTCGCTCATTCCGCTCACGCGCGCCGAGATGGTCAACCAGTGGGCGCTCTGGTGGGCGATCAGCATGATGATCACCGGCTCGCTCGTGAGCCTCCTGTCGAAACCCGACCTGTTCACCGGCCCGGTCAAAAAACTTTTTGCCAGAAAACAAAACAACAACGGCGCGCCCCGCGCCGACGTGCTCAAGCACATCGAGCTGCCGCTTTGGATTTCGTTCATCGGCGTGCCGGTCATGAGCTTCGTGGTGATCACGCTTACGCATCAATTTTTCGGCGTTCCCTGGCGCCTCGCGCTCGCCGCGCTGCCGCTGATTTTCATCCTCACGATCATCGGCACCAATTCGATGGCGCTCACCTCGTGGATACCGACCGGCGCGATGAGCAAGATCACGCAATTCACCATCGGCGCCATCGACCGCGCCAACCCCGCCACCAACCTCATGACCGGCGGCATGACAGCGGAGATCGCCTCGAACGCCGCCAATCTTTTGTCCGACATCAAGCCCGGCTACATGCTCGGCGCGAAACCGCGCCAGCAGGCCATCGGACACGTCATCGGCATCTTCGCGGGCGGCCTCGCCTCGATGGTCGTGTTCTACATGGTGATCGTCGACCCGACGGTGGCCGGCGTGGCGTTTCGCGGCGAGTTCGCGATGCCCGGCGCGGTCCAATGGAAAGGCGTGTCCGACCTGATTGCGCACGGCCTCAAAAGCCTGCCCTCGTCCGCCGTGCTCTCGATGGTCGTGGCGGCGGTCGCGGCGATCATTTTCGAAATGACGCGCATCCGCACGCGCGGGAAATTCCCGCTTTCCGCGGTGAGCATCGGCCTCGGCGTGGTGCTCCCGCCCGACGCCTCGCTCTGCATGTGGGTCGGCGCGACGTTTTTCTGGTGGCAGTCGCGCAAGTACAAAACCGCCGGCACGAAAGGCCACGAAAAGTGGGTCGAAGGCTGCGAGTCGATTTGCGCCGGACTGATTTCAGGCGCCGCGCTCATGGGCATCGGCAGCGCAATCCTCGGCGTCCTGCCGTGGATGAAGTGATTTCCAAATTTTCCAAACATGAGCACGGCAAAAAAAATCGTCATCACCGGAGTCACGCGCGGGCTGGGGCGGGCGCTGGCGGAGGAATTCATCCGGGCCGGACACACCGTCATCGGCTGCGGACGCGGGGCGGAGGGGATTCTCGATTTGCGGTTTGCGTATTCCGCGCCGCACGATTTCTCGGCTGTCGATGTCGCGGCGCCGGTGAAGGTCGACCTTTGGGCGGAGCGCGTGACCGGCATCCACGGCGCGCCCGATTTGCTCATCAACAATGCCGGGCTGATGAACAGGCCGGCGGCGCTCTGGAAAATCGAGCCGGAGGAATTTTCGCGCGTGATCGACGTGAACATCAAGGGCGTGGCCAATGTCATCCGCGCCTTTGTGCCGGAAATGGTGAGGGCCGGACGCGGCGTGATCGTCAACTTCAGCTCGGGGTGGGGCAGGGGAGTGTCGCCGGAAGTCGCGCCGTATTGCGCGTCGAAGTGGGCTGTCGAAGGTCTCACGCGGGCGCTTGCCGAGGAGCTGCCAGAGGGCATGGCGGCGATTCCGCTCAATCCGGGGATCATCGACACGGACATGTTGCGCGCGTGCTGGCCTGACAGTGCGGGCGCGCATGAGAAACCGGAGGCGTGGGCGAAGCGGGCGGCGAAGGTCATCCTCGGTTTTGGTCCGAAGGACAACGGACTCCCGGCCAGCGTGTGAGTCTTCGCGAGGGAAGCCACACAGGTAATTCGCGGCCTGACACAAGGTCAGGCCCTACGCGCTGTGAGATTGCCGTGAAAAATAAATTGAGCAAAATCTTGCAAATGGCGTCTATCCTGTATTACACACACGTCCGTTATACGTTTTGCGCTCCTCCACGCTCCTCCAATTTGTTGTTATCAGTCCCCTGAACTTAAACCTTTTTTGCTTCGCTTCACCCGTGTCTGGTTTCGCGACCAGGCCGGCATCCATAACCCAAATAATAACATACCATGACACTGGCACCCTCGCTCTTGGGAACGTTGCCTGAATATCCGTCGTTTCTGGAAACAATCATATATCAACTGAACGGACTGATAATCGTCTTTGTGGTCCTCGGTTCCCTCTGGCTGCTGATGGAACTGATAGGCGTGTGGTTCAAGCGACGTGACGCGAAATTGAAAGAGAGCAAGCTGGCCGCGCAGGAGGCGAAGGCCGCCGCCGCCGCGCCGGTTCCAAGCACCACACTGGTTCCAAGCGCAAGGCCATTGGTGACGGGGGCGATCGCGCCGGAAATTATCGCGGTGGTCACGGTGGCCGTCCACATGGTGCTGGATGGGCGGCGGCATCGCGTGGTTTCCGTGTCGCCGGCGGCATATTCCGGGCACGCAATGCCGCACAGCAGCGCGTGGGCCGTCGAGGGGCGGCGTGAAATTTTCATGTCGCACCGGAAGCGCTGAGGCCGCGATGCCCGCACTGCATTATCTGCAATGGCAACCGTAACATCTCCCGTAATCACCCGTAACATCACCCGTAACATCTCCCGATAACATCACCCAATAACATCAACTGTAACATCAACCCCCTTTTTATATCATGAGCGATTTGTGGAATGGTTTTGTGGATTATCTGACATCGACCGGCTTTCAGGCGATAACGTGGAAAATGGCAATCATGTGGGTCGTGGTCGGAGTGCTGTTTTACCTGGGCGTAGGGAAGGGGTTCGAGCCGCTGCTGCTCGTCCCGATCGCGTTCGGCGCGCTGCTGGCAAATCTGCCGACGCAGGGCGTGCTCACCGCGGAAATGAAGCCGGATGGCGTATACGAAACGGCCATGTTCAAGATGGATGGAGAGGTCGAGCACTACACGCCGCCGGAGCTGTCGGTGGCGCCCGACGGGACCGTCACGCAAACCGCCCCCGCGACCGGCACGGTGAAAGTCAGGCGCATCGAGGGCGGCCTCTACGATTTTATTTCGCAAGGCATCAAGCTGGAGATTTTCCCGCCGATCATCTTTCTCGGCGTGGGCGCGCTGACTGATTTCGGACCGCTCATCGCGATGCCGCGCACGCTTCTGCTCGGCGCGGCGGCGCAACTCGGCCTGTTCCTCACGTTCATGGCCGCGTCGATGTCGAAGCTGTTCACCGCGAAGCAGGCCGCGTCCATCGGCATCATCGGCGGCGCGGACGGCCCGACGTCGATTTTTGTCGCCAACAAACTCGCTCCCGAACTGCTCGGCGCAATCGCGGTGGCGGCCTACACCTACATGTCGCTCGTGCCGCTCATCCAGCCGCCGATTATGCGGTTGCTCACGACGCACAAGGAGCGGCGCATCCGGATGAAATCGTTGCGCAAGGTGTCCAAGCTGGAAAAACTCGTTTTTTCCATCGTCGTCATGATCGTGTGCATCCTGCTCGTGCCGGCGGCGGCTCCGCTGATCGCCATGCTCATGCTCGGCAACTTCCTGCGCGAATGCGGGGTGACGGAGCGGCTCGTCAAATCGTCGCAAAACGAAATCATCAACGTCGTGACGATCTTCCTCGGCACGAGCGTGGGCATAACGATGGCGGCGGACAGTTTTCTGACGAAACAGACGCTCGGCATCATCGCGCTAGGCGTGGTGGCGTTTGCGTTTTCCACGGCGGGCGGGGTGCTCGTTGCCAAAATCATGAATCTCGTCACGCCGAAAAATCCGGTGAACCCGCTGATCGGTTCGGCGGGCGTGTCGGCGGTGCCGATGGCCGCGCGCGTGTCGCAGGTCGAGGGGCAGCGTTACGATCCGCAAAACCACCTGCTCATGCACGCGATGGGGCCGAATGTCGCCGGCGTCATCGGCACGGCGGTCGCCGCCGGCTACTTCATCTCGACGCTCGGCGGCGGATGAGATCGTTCCGAGGATTGCTCCAAGGATTGCCTTTATAAAAAATGCGCATTGTGTGTGTGACGATCCGTATTTTCCCATGAAAAACAAAACCATCACCACCATCACAACGATGAATGATCTTTCCGCCAAAACCCGCGCCTTCTCGGTCGACGCGCTCAACCAGGCGCTCGCCGACATGAGCGATCTTTACTCGCAGACAAAGCAGGCCCACTGGAATGTGCGCGGCCCGGCTTTCCACATGTTGCACAAGCTCTTTGACGAGGTCGCCGAAATGGTCGGGGAACCGGTCGACGACATCGCCGAGCGCGTCGTGCAACTGGGCGGCATCGCCCAGGGCACGGTGCGCATGGCCGCGAAAAATTCCGAAATGCCGGAGTTCGAGGTGTCGGACAAAGCCGCCGCCGCCGACCCGCTCGCGTTTGCGAAAGTCCTCGCTGAGCGTTACGCCGCCTGCGCGAAATCGGTGCGCGAAAAAGTCGATTCCACCGCCGCCGCCGGCGACGCGAACACGGCGGATTTGCTGACCGGCGTCTCCCGCGCGCTCGACAAGGCGCTCTGGTTCATCGAGGCGCACATGCGCTGATTGGGGGCATGCGCTGGCAAGGAGCGCATGCGCCGGTGAGGCCGCTTTGGGAAGACCGACATAAATCGACTTATGTCGACTTATGTCGATTTCCACAGTTCAAGTATGCAGCGTGCAGCGGGGCGGTCACTTCTTCACCGCTTTTGCCGCCGCGGCGATTGTCGCTTTCGCCTCCGGAGTGCGGCGGCAGACCACGCCGAGCATATGCACGAGTTTTTCCAGCGACTCGCGGCACGGGTTGCCAAGGAGCGCGGCTTGAATCCAGTTGCGATTGAGGAGATACTGGCTGCGGTAACTGAGCCAGAAGCCGCGCATTTCAAGTTCCTCGCCGAGTTCGGCGGCGGACATTTCTTTCACGGGCAGGATCGTCATGATGCCGGGGCTGGCGACGGACTCGGGGGCGGCAAGCTGGAAGCCGAGCGACTGGAGTTGTCCGCGGAGCCATCTGGCGTTGTCCGCGATTTGTTGCATGCGCGCGGGCGTGGCCTGGGTGACGGCGACATCGAGCGCGAACATGAGGTTGGTCGAATGGGTGTGGGGGACGCTTTGGCTGGCGGCCCAGTACCCGAGGTCGAGGTAGCCGGGGAAGCGGTCGAGGCGCGGCGTGGGTTTGTAATTGTGGAAAACCATCGCGATGCCGGGGAATGAGCCGAGACCTTTGCCCGAGGCGCAGGTGGCGAGGTGCATGCCGTGGAGGTCGACGGGCATGGCGCCGATGGAGCTGATGCAGTCGGCGCAGAGGTGGAGGTTGAGGCGGTCGGCGAGTTTTTTGAGTTCGTCCATCGGGTTCATGATGCCGGTGGAGGTTTCGTGATGCGTGAACCAGATCCAGCCGCCGGCGGGGAGGCGTTCGGCGAGGCGGGTGACTTCGGCCATGTCGAAGGTGTGGCCCCAAGGGAGTTGCAACCAGTCGTAACGCAGGCCGGCGGAGCGGGCGTTGGTGGCGAGGCGTTCGCCGAATTCGCCGTTGGAGAGGACGAGGCCGGTGGTGTTGAGGAGGGCGAGCTGATTGGCGACGGTGGCGTTGGCGACGGTGCCGGAGCCGAGTTGGAGCTGGACGTCGAGCGCGCCGGTCATGCGGCAGAGGCGGGCGCGGACGGCGGCCATGCGGGTGAGGAAAAACTTGCCGCGGTGCGAGACGGCGGGGCCGGAGAGGGCGTTGCGGACTTCGGGCGTTGTGGGGACGGGGCCGGGGAGGAAGTTGAGGACGTGTTGCTCGGGGGCGGGGCCTTCGACGAAGGAGCTGCGGAGCGCGGTGCTGGTTTCGAGCGTGCGGCCAAAGTTTTCCAGCGTCAGATACATGGGCTGGTACTGGGCTTGCTCGGTGCCGACGAGGGTGCCGAAGGGGACGAAGCCGAGGTGCCGGTAGAGTTTGAGCTGGCGCGTGGTGGCGGAGATGATGCAGATGTCGTAGCCGGAGTGGAGGCAGTGGCGGACGGCGTGCTCGAAGAGTTTCGGGAAGACGACGGTTTTGCGCGCGTCGGGTTCGACGGCGAGGAGGCGGACTTCGCAGGCGGAGCGGCCCGTGGGGAGGTAGGCGTCGAGGTTGGGGACTTTGCCGTCGATGGAGAAGGGGCGTTTGCCGCGGATGGCGAGCATGCCCATGAGTTTCCGTCCGAGGAGGCAGATGATGTAGGTGTTTTCCGCGTGGAAACGGTCGACCAGGCGTTCGTCCTGATTGGGCGCGTGCTGGGGTATTTCCTCCACGAAGGTGCGGTAGTTGAGCCGGTGAATTTGCTCAATCTCCCAGTCTTCGCTGGCGATTTTGTAGATATACTCTGAGGCTTGGTCGTTCTCGGCCATGGTGGTAATAAAGTGGTGCAATAAAATGGAAACCGGGCCGGGAGGGAAGGGAAAAACGCAGGTTTCAGAGGACGGTGGGCAGAAGACAGAGGGCAGAGGGCAGAAGACAGAGAGCAGAGGACAGAGAGCAGAGAGCAGAGGACAGAGAGCAGAAGACGGAGAGCGGTGGCGGCGGGGCGGAGGGCGAAGGGCAGTGGCGGAGGGTGGAAGGTGGAGGATGGAGAGCGGTGGGCGGTGGCGGAGAGTGGCGGGCGGGGATTAGCTGGCGGTTGGGGGAGCTGGTTTTCTGACCTCTGTCTTCTGACCTCTGACCTCTGTTCTCTGTCCTCTGACCTCTGTCCTCCGCCTTCCGACCTCTGACTTCTGTCCTCTGAAACCCTGTCCTCTGAAACCGGCGGCGATGTTGGCGCGGTGCGAAATCCAGAGGGTGGTGATCATGGCGGCGCTGATGGCGGTGGCGGCGGGGTCGCGCCAGAGCCACCAGATGATCGGCGGAAAGAGGGCATGCACGGCGAGCCAGGAGATCGAAAGGGAGCCGCGGAAGAGCGGGTTTTTGAGAGCGAACGCGAGGAGGACGCAGATGGCGGCGGGGATCACGCCTTGCGCGCCGCCGAGGAGACACCATGCGCCATAGAAGGTGGCGACGCCTTTGCCGCCGCGAAAACCGAGCCAGACGGGCCAGATGTGTCCGGCGGTGACGGCGTAGGACACGGCGCATTGCCAGGCGAGGGTGGAGTCGGGCATGAGGCAGCGGGCGGCGAGCGCGACGACGATGCCTTTGAGGATGTCGAGGCTGACGACGATGCAGAAGCCGCGTTTGCCGAGGACACGTCCGGCGTTGGTCGCCCCGGTGGCGCCGCTGCCCGTGGTGCGGAGATCGACGCCGCCGCGTTTTTTCGCGAGCCAGTAGCCGGGCGAAAGCCCGCCGATGAGGAAGGCGGCGATGACAAAGGTGATGTGCGGCCAGTCGGGCATGGTGGTGGTTGCGGTTGCGATGCGAATGCGTTGTGCGTGCGATGTGCGTGCGATTTGCGTTGCGTTGTGCGCTGTTGTGGTTGAGAGCGGTGCGAGAGCGATATGTGGATATGTGAGCGATATGTGAGCGATGTGTAAGCGGCGTGAGGGCGGCGTAAATGCAGCGTGTGTGAGGCGTGTACGAGCGATGTATGCGAACGGCGTAAACGCAGCGTGAAACTTTTTTGAGCGCAATGAACTAGGCGAGTGCGGGGGCGGTCCGCAAGCCTGCTTGCGCGGGAAATTGTACCGGCTTGCTGCGGACTGTTTGCGGACTGAGGCCGCAAACAAGAGGCGCGCGGATTGCGC
>JAISGL010000043.1 GCA_031263125.1 Opitutaceae bacterium
TGGGCGGTGGAGCAGCGCGAGCGCGGCGTGTGCGTGATGAGCGGCTTTCACAGCCAAATCGAAAAAGACGTGCTGCACTATTTGTTAAAGGGCACGCAACCGGTCATCGTCGTGCTGGCACGCGGCCTGAAACAAAAACCGGACGCGCTTTTCACGGCACCGCTTGCCACCGGTCGCCTGCTGATTTTAACACCATTTCCCGAAACGAAAAAGCGTGTCACCCAAAAGACAGCGGACATCCGCAATCAATTCATGGCCCGCCTTGCCGACACCATCGTCGTTGGCTTCGCCTCCGATGACGGCAGCCTGTCCGCCCTGCTCAAAACCGCGGGGAAGCCCGTCTGTCATTTGCACTCGCGAAGTCGAGGCGGCTGATGCCAATTGTAGTAATATATTGAAATTGACACTTGGGCTTGATGAAAAAAGAGAGAATATGTAATCTTTCATATACCAACAACTTGTGTTATGTTACTTGAGAGCCACGGGAAAGTCATAAAGCGGTAACGCCGTTTCCTCATATCTGCACGCCAGTTGTTTTTCCGGTTTTTCACGGCGCCGTCACGGGTTAGTCACTAATTGGATTATTGGTTTGAGCGAGTTGGTTCGTAGGGAAATCATACGCAAAAATTAATTCTTACGGTTGTCAGCATGAAAAACGACTCCATCACACTTTCACGAATGCGTTTTACTGCCTGCCACGGCGCGCTGCCTCGGGAAAAAACGCAGCCGCAGCCGTGGGCGGTGTCCGTCACGCTCGAACTGCCGCTCCACGAGGCGGGACGCTCGGACGATCTCACGCGGACAATCGACTACCGCCAAATCCATGACGTGGTGCGCGGCGTGATGGAAGGGGAGCCGGTCAACCTCGCCGAGACGCTGGCGCATCGCATCGCGGACGATTTGCTGCGAAGTTTTCCGATTCATGCGGCGGATGTCGAGGTGTGCAAATGCAAGCCACCGGTGGATTTTGAATTCGATGGATTAAAAGTGCGCATGCGTAGGGAGCGCGGGTCGCGGGCATGAGCGTGACAAAAAGCACGCTTTCACTCACACGCTTCGCAACAATGAATGCAACGCGTTGCGCCTGCATCAGCGCCGGATCGAATCTCGGTGACCGCGCGGAAAATCTGCGCGGCGGGCTGCGCGCGCTTGGCGAATTACCGGGCGTGCGCGTGGTGGCGGTGTCGTCGGTTTACGAGACCGACCCGGTCGGCGGCGTGCCGCAACCGGCGTATTTGAATGTGGCGGCGCGGCTCGACGTGGCGGCTGCGCTTTCACCGGAGACATTGCTCGCCGGGATGCAGAAAATCGAGCGTACGTTTGGGCGACGGCGCGAAGACGAAATTCGCTGGGGGCCTCGCACGCTGGATTTGGATTTGCTGTTGTTCGGCGGGGAAATGCGCGCGACGGAATTTCTCACGCTGCCGCATCCGCGCATGTGGGAACGGGCGTTTGTATTGATCCCGCTGCGCGAGGTGGCGGATGCACAGGATGCCTGGCTCGCGGAAAAACTGGAAAAAATCCCCAAGGATACCCCGTCAGTGCGATTGTATTCCGGAGAGCACGGAAGCTCCGCGACGCCGTGACGTAGTTGTTACTGATCTGATATTACGTAGCGCGTACGTAGCGCAGGCTGCCAAGCCTGCTGCCGAGGCGAATCCTCGCCCGGTTCGGAAAAAAACGAACACCCGGCAGCGTGTGGCAAGCAAAGCAGACAGTGCGGTCAAGTAGAGCCTGTCCCTCTTTATATTTGACTTATTTGACTGATTCACGCGTGCGCGGCCTGACACAAGGCCAGACCCTAAAAATCCGCTAATCGTGTAATATCAGTTACTTAGGATATGTAAAAAATAACATGACTATTTTTTGGAGAGAGGGGCAATTGAATAATTCCATTCCAGATGAAAGGAGTCCGGGGTGATGTTGATGGCGGCAAGCCCGGCGTCGGTGACTTTGATGCCGGTGGGGTAGTTGGTTGGTATCGAGAGCCGCCTTGGCCACCAGGCCTGGCCCGGTCCTGGTGCTCCCGATGAGTTCGACCACCGCCTGGCGGCTGAGCAGGGGCTTGCCTCGCCAGTTTTGCGTAATGAATGAAAAGAGCCGGTGCTCGATCTTGTTCCACTTGCTGGCGCCGGGCGGAAAATGGCAGATAATCATTTTATCTCTCATGTCCGGAATCATGTAGGGATTATGCCGAAATCCGCTTAATTTATCATCTTGTATTTTACGGACACTTAACGGGGAAAGTAAACGCCGCATTGCACGGATCGTTTGCGGAGGGTGATTTGTTTCAGAAACGTCCTCGCATTTGTTCTCGCTCCTCGCATTCGTCCTCGCATTCGTCTTCGCACCTTCGCATTCGCATCGCACCCTCCCCTTTTCTCCCCGGCAATCCCATCAAAATTTTATTATATCTTATATCATATATATTATCATGAAAAACCATCCCGCATCTCACCCACGCTGCGCAACCCGCCCACGCTGCACATCCCGCACACCCTCCCCGCGCTGTTTCCCATCCCCGCGCTGTTTCCCCTCCCGCGCGACACCGGTTTTTCCCGCCGCGCCCGCCGTGCCTTTCGCGCCTTTATCCCTTGGCATGGCGGTTCCCCCGCTGGTCTCGCCACTTCTCCTCCTGACACTTCTTCTGACACTTCTCCCGTCGCTTCTCTCGCCGCCTCTCGTGGCGGCGGCGGCACCGCCGTCGCCGCCGCCGGAGCCGGTGTTGTTTTTCACCCGCGCCGGGACAAAGGCGCTCAAGGACCGCGTCCGCGCCGAAGCCTACAAACCGACCTGGGACCCCATCCTCGCCTACGCCGACGGCGTA
>JAISGL010000078.1 GCA_031263125.1 Opitutaceae bacterium
CGCAATGAACTAGGCGAGTGCGGGGGCGGTCCGCAAGCCTGCTTGCGCGGGAAATTGTACCGGCTTGCTGCGGACTGTTTGCGGACTGAGGCCGCAAACAAGAGGCGCGCGGATTGCGCGCAGCCGGCTTATAGCAACCAACGTGTTTTGAAACTTGAACCAACCCTTGAACCAACATGTTGGTTCATACGCCCGCATTGTAGCATGAAAAAACTGCCATTTTATTAGACATAATATTCATTGTGCGTCAATTTTTACATCCGTTATGACAACTAAAAATTCATCAACTTATTCTAACGAAGCGCTTTATGCGCTTTTTGACATTAAAGCCGGTTATTTCCATCCTCCGTTTGTGTTTCATGGTGATTCTGAGGCTATTCGTTGGATTCATCGTGCTTTTACTGGTCCTACGTTTGCCGATTCTGAATTGTCTGGCTCTTTGATGGCCCGTTATCCTCAGGATTTCATTCTTTATCGTCTGGCTGCTTGGTCACAATTGGACGGTGTTTTGCCGTTTGCTGATTCGGGTTCCAAAGTGGTTGTTGCTTCTCTTTTGGATATCATTAAACCCGTTCCGGCGGTTGCTCCGGTCTCTTCCGATGCCAAAGTTTAACACGCCTTATTCCGGTCGCACGTCGGTTGTTTTCAAGTCCGATGAGCCTTCCATGACCCGTCAGGAGTTCCTCAAGGAATCCGATATGGGAACGCTTATTCAGCGGTATACCAAGACTGGTTCCTTTTATGATCCGCTCAAACCTTCTGTTGGCTCCCCTCGTGTTCCTGCGTATCTGGACTGTGCGTCGATCCCGGACTTCGCCGGTGTGCAGGATAAGATTTCGGCTGCGATGGATGCTTTTGGTCTGCTTCCGTCTTCGGTTCGCGACCGCTTCAACAACAACCTTACTGCTTTTGTTGCTTGGATTTCTGACCCTGCTAATCGCGAAGAAGCCGTTAAGGAGGGCTTTTTGCCCTCCACCTTGGGGGTGAATACCCCCGGTGGTCAAAAACCCGCTGGTGACGACGGAAAGGCCGTTCCTGCGCCTCCTGCGCCTTCACCTGAGCCTTCTAAACCGTCGACCTGAAGTCGTGGGCACATGTCTTCTACTTGATGTAAATGTGCCCACTGACACCTTCAAACGGTTTGCGTTTTAGGTGTCCCCTCCCCTTTCCTTTCCTTTAAATTGTAAAAATCATGAATTCTTCCTCTCATTTTGCCCAGATTCCGAAAGCGCAACTTCCCCGCTCTTCGTTCGATCGTTCGTTCAGTCACAAGCTCACCATGGATGCCGGCATGCTCGTTCCGTGTTTCCTCGATGAGGTTCTTCCCGGTGATACTATGAATCTTCAGACCAATATGTTTGTTCGTCTGGCCTCGCCTTTGACGGTGCCGATTATGGACGATATGTTTGTTGACGTTCAGTATTTCTTTGTTCCTTCCCGGCTTTTGTGGGACAATTGGACAAAGTTTCAGGGTGAGCAACGCAGTCCCGGTGATTCCACGGATTTTCTTGTTCCTCAAATTGAGGTTCTTGATGGTGATTATGAGGTTGGCGGTTTGGCTGATTGTTTTGGTTTGCCGCCTTGTAATGATGATACTCCGGGTTTTGGTTGGGTTTATAATGCTAATGCTCTTCCTTTTCGTGCATATAATATGATTTGGAATGAGTGGTATCGTGATCAAAATTTGCAGTCCGCTGCGTTTTCTTATTATGGTGATGATGTTTATACTATTGCTGATTATCCTTTGCTCCCGCGTGGCAAGCGTCATGATTATTTCACGTCGTGTCTTCCTTGGCCCCAAAAGGGTCCCGGTGTTGAGATTAGCCTTGGCGGTTCGGCTGTGGTTTCCGGTGAGCTTGGTTATTTGGCAGTTGGTTCTTCTGGAAAGGTTCCTCAGATTGGTGCTCAGGCTTCCGGTGGTACTACTCATTATCTTACGGCCGGTCCTTATGTTGGTGGTGATATTGGTTTGGGTTTTAAGATGAAAGTTCCTGATGCTGCCGGTTCGTATAAAAACGAATTGACTGCTGATCTTTCCGGTGCCACTCCGATTTCCATTAATTCGCTTCGCGAGGCTATCCAGCTTCAGCGTCTCCTTGAGCGTGATGCCCGTGGCGGCACCCGTTATACTGAAATGCTCCGTGCGCATTTTGGTGTTGTTTCTCCTGATGCTTCGTTGCAGCGTCCTGAGTATCTTGGTGGTTCGTCCAATCCTATTGTTATCAATCCTGTTGCGCAAACTTCCTCGACTGATTCTGAGACTCCTCAGGCTAATTTGTCTGCTTGGGCTGCCGCCGGTTTCTCCAATGCGCCCATTGTGAAATCATTTACCGAGCATGGTTATGTTCTTGGTCTTGCCTCTGTGCGCGCCAATCTCACTTATCAGCAGGGTGTCCATCGCATGTGGAGCCGTCGTTCCCGTTTTGATTTTTATCTGCCTGTTTTGGCGCATCTTGGTGAGCAGGCTGTTTTGAATAAGGAGATTTATATGTCTATTACTCAGGCAAAGAATAATGCTGCTTTTGGTTATCAGGAGCGGTTTGCGGAGTATCGTTACATGCCCTCCCGTATTTCCGGTCATTTCAGGTCAACTTCTCCGACTCCTCTTGATATCTGGCATTTGTCTCAGGAATTTGCCGCCCCCCCTCCGCTTAATGCTGCTTTTATTAAGGAGTCTCCTCCCATTGCCCGTGTTTCGGCTGTTGGTAATGTCGGTATAAAGAATCAGCAGTTTCTGGCTGATTTCTATTTTAAATTCAAGTCTGTCCGTGTTATGCCAACCTATGGTGTGCCCGGTATGATGGATCACTTCTAACCCCCCTGCCCTCCCCTGTCTTGGGGGAGGGTTTTAACCGTTATATGGAAAGGAATATTTTATGTCTGGTTGGGCTGCTGTAGGTGCTGCCGCTGGCGATATGGCCAGTTCGGCTATTTCGTATTTTGGCAATCAAAAACTCGCTCGTGACCAACGTGATTGGGAAGAGCGGATGTCCAATACTGCGCATCAACGTGAGGTTGCTGATTTGAAGGCGGCCGGTCTTAACCCTGTGCTTTCGGCCATGGGTGGTTCCGGCGCTTCTACTCCTACTGGTGCGACTTCTGGTTCGTTTGAGGCTCCGCGCATTGGTGAGAGCATGCGTCAGATTATAATGTCGAATATGCGTAATGAAAATGAGATTGGTAAGGAGACTGCCCGTAATATTGCCGAGGATACCCGGCTTAAGAAAGCTCAAGGTCAGGATGTGCTGGCTTCTGCTATGAATCAGACTGCGCAGGCTCAGGGGCATTCTGCGCGCTCGACCATGGATATGCAACGGCTTATGGAGTATTTTCGTATGACTCCTTCTGAAAAAGTTGGTTATTTGCGAGCGCTTTTGTATAGGGATGCTTCTCGAAATCTTAATACATCTATTAGTGAAGGTGTTGGTATGGCTTTAAATGTTACTGATCGGATCTTTGGGAATTCTGGTCGTTCTTTAATTCCTCCTTTTCTTGTTAGGAGAAAATAAAATTATGAATTTTATATGGAAAGGAGGTAAATATGAAAAAACGTAATAAGTTAACTCGTGGCGGCTCTCGCCGCCTGTTCAGTCATACGGCTCGTGAGACTCATCCTTTGAATCTCCGTGGTAATCCTATGCGTGGTGGTTTCCGAATTTAATTAATGCCATGTTATCATCCTTTGCCCGCTTGGAAGGGCCTCGGGCCTTCCGGCGATCCACAAGTAGCCTTCGGGGTTGCACCCCCCAAAGGCCTTACAAAGTTCTCTACTCTCGAAATCCCGTGTGGTCGGTGTATCGGGTGTCGGCTTGACAAGTCTCGTCAATGGGCTATGCGTTGTGTTTATGAAGCCTCTCTCTATGAAGAAAATTCTTTTGTTACTCTCACTTATTCCCCTGTCCATCTTCCTTTGGATGGTAGTCTTGTACCTTTTCATCTTACTGATTTCTTCAAGCGCTTGAGGCGTCGTATTGAGCCTCGCAAGGTTCGTTTTTATGCCTGTGGTGAGTATGGCTCTCTTACTCGGCGTCCCCATTATCACGCTATTCTCTTTGGTTATCTTCCCGATGACATCGAGTCTGAGGAGGTTAAGTCTGTTGACGGTACTGCTAAGACGATTCGTCATTCGAAATTCCTTGATGACGTTTGGGGTTTTGGTCATGTGTCCGTTGGTTCTGTTACCTTTGAATCTTGCGCTTACGTTGCCCGTTATTTTCTCAAGAAAGTTACTGGCTCTGCTGCGGCTGCGCATTACGGTGAGCGTGTTCCTGAATTTTCCCGCATGTCCCGGCGCCCCGGCATTGCCTCTGTTTGGTTTGACCGGTTTCGTTCTGATGTCACCAACACTGACACCTGTCTTTCTCGTGGTCACCCCTGCAAGCCCCCTCGGTTTTTCGATAAGTGTTTGGAGCGTCTTGACGCTGTCCTTTATGAGCGGATTAAGGCTCAACGTGAGTTGGACCGGCCGCTCTGTGTCGACTGGCGTGAGTTGGAGCGTGTTGAGGGCGTGAAGCTCGAAACGCTCCCTGATGCTCATTCGTATTCCCGTGATTTTTGACCAGGCTCTTGACCAGGTTCTTGACCAGGCTCTTGACCAGGCTCTTGACCTGGCTTTTGACCTGGTTGACGGGGCTACCCCCGACGGGCCGTAGGCCCGCCAGCCCCGCCCGATTGCTTTCTTTGGAGGCTCCAAAAACTTTTTTTCTTTTTTCTTGCTTTTTTTCTGAAACTTTTTTAAAAATGGCTATTGACATACTATTCATTGTGCGAAACATCAAGGCCGTAAAATCTTCGATATGATTTTTGTGTAACCGGCGTCAAAATAGCGGCGTCCCATTGGCAATGATTTTTGCTCATCGAGGAAACCGCTTCGCTGCAAAAATGAAACCGATCGCTTTATCCATGTCTCCAATCAACTCCCTTGTTTCACCCGGCAAAATTTGCGGCGAATTCAAATCCACGGAATCCGAATCCGCGAACACTGAATCCACGGACACTGCCGCCGGCATCATTCAAATGGCGCCACTGAGTGGAAACATGGTTTCGTTGAGCGCCAATGCGCACAGCGGCGAATCGGCTGAGGCTTTGCTCGTCCGTCTGTCCGGAGAGGCACGCAGGCGCAGGCTCACTCCGGTGCAGGCAAATGCTTTTTGCGATCCAGCGCTTGGCAAACAAACCGGTCACTCGCCCTCGCCCGCTGCTTTGAATCCGAACGCCGCCCTCGCCTTTCCGACGGCGTTTCTGGGCCGGCACGACACGCCGGACGGTTGCGTGCTGGGCGCACGCGTAACGGCAATTCCCGCCAATTCGGGCCATCACTGGATATTCGACGAGCACGGCGCTGTCTGCGGCGCCAAATGGGAAACGCCCGACGCCCGTTATCTGCTTCTCGGCGCGCTCACGCCGGCTGATACGTCCGCGCCGCGTGACCGGCAGGCCGCCGCCGCGTGGCTTTTGCTGCAAAAGCGGCTCGAAAGCGCGGGCTTCACACTCGGAAATCTCGTGCGTACGTGGTTTTTCAACGACCATATTCTCGATTGGTACGCCGATTTTAATCGCGTGCGGAATGCGTTTTTCAACGAGCACAACATCTTCGGCACGCTCGTTCCGGCGAGCACGGGCGTCGGCGCGTGCAACGCCGCCGGAGCCGCGCTTTCGCTCGATGCGCTCGCGATTGCGCCGAAAAGAAAATCGTCCGGAGGCGGGATGCGCATCGAAGCCGTCGCCTCGCCGCTTCAATGCGCCGCGCACGATTACAAGAGCGCGTTCAGCCGCGCCGTCGAATGCACATCGACGCAGACGCCGCCGGCGACCGGCGGTTCGCGTCATCTGCTTGTGTCCGGCACGGCGAGCATCGGGCCGGACGGGAAAACGGCGCACGCAGGCGACCTCGACGCACAAATCGACCTGAGCCTGCGCGTGGTCGGGGCGATCCTGAAATTACGCGGCATGGATTGGCGCGACACGTCGCGCGCGATTTTGTATTTTCCGAAAATCGAATGGATGAGCCGCTGGGAAGCGCGCCGCGAGGCGCTCGGGCTGCCGCCGATTCCGGGGATTTTTGCGCACTGCGACATTTGCCGCGACGATTTGCTTTTTGAAATCGAAATGGACGCGTGGAAGGAGGCGGCAAAATGAAGACGCCTTTCGCGTTCGCAGCGCAAACTTCCAGTCTGCATGGCCGTCCGTCCGCCGCGTGTCCGCGTTTGTTCGCCAATGCAAACTGGTCCCGAGGCCGAAGGCCGGCATTCCGCCAGTCCGCGTTGCAAAAAGCCGCGACGCTAAAAGCCGCGACGATTTTTGCCGTTGCGTTCAGTGCCAACGTCAACGCTTCCATCCCGGCTTCCGCCTCGGTCTCCGCCGCACCGGCTGCCGCTCTGAACGTATCAACCGCCCTGAACGCACCAATCGCCCTGAACGCACCAGCCGCCTTGAACGCACCGTCTGCCGCCCTGAAAATTTTCCCCGCCGCCGTTACGGCTGCCCCCGGTGAAAAAGTGGCGCTTTCCATTCCGCGCGACGCGAGTGTGCATTCAAATGACTCCAGCGTGGCGCGCGTCGGCACGGATGGCACGCTGCTTGCGATTTCGCCCGGACGCGCGGTGCTCAGTTTCCGCCGGGGCGAAGATTACGCGACCGTCTCCGTCACAGTCCGACGGGGCGCCGTCTCCCCTGCCCCCTCCCCTGCCCTGTCGTATTCAAAAAACAACTACGCAAATCCGCTGGACGCCGCGGTCGAGAAAAACCTGCGCGCACTCGGCCTGGAGCCTTCGCCGGTGTGCGGCGACGCGGAATATCTGCGCCGCGTATGCCTCGATCTCATGGGCGCGCTGCCGCCGGTTGAAAAGACGCGCGCGTTTCTGGCGGACACCGATCCGCACAAACGCGAAAAACTCACCGACTGGATTTTCACGCGTCCCGAATACGCGGATTACTGGGCGATGCGCTGGTGCGACGTGCTCCGCGTGAAGAGCGAATTTCCGAGCAATCTCTGGCCCAACGCCGTGCAAGCCTATCACGCATGGCTGCGCGCGGCGATGGCGTCCAACATGCGTTACGACAAAATGGCGCGCACCCTGCTCTCGACGACAGGCAGTAATTTCCGCGAGCCGCCGTGCAATTTCTACCGCGCCACGCAACGCCGCACGCCCGCCGGACTCGCCTCCGCGTTTGCGCTCATTTTCATGGGCGCGCGCCTTGATTGCGCCGACTGCGAGGAGCATCCGTACCAGACATGGACGCACGCGCAGGCCGACGGACTCGCCGCGTTTTTCACCAACGTGAAATACAAAAAAACCGACGAGTGGAAGGAGGAGATCGTGTATTTCGCGCCTGCTTGGAATGCCTACAAACCCGATGGCGGACACGTCGCCCCGCCCGCCCTTCCCGATGGCGCCGCCGTGACGTATTCGCGCACCGGCGCGCGTCCGCAAAAACTTCTCGCCGACTGGCTCACCGCGCCGGGCAATCCCTACTTCGCGCGCCACGTGGCGAACCGCTACTGGTGCGCGCTCTTCGGGCGCGGCATCACGATGCCCGTCGACGACGTGCGCCCCGGCAATCCGCCCTCGAATCCCGAACTGCTCGACGTGCTCGCAAACAAAGTCGTCGAGAGTGGTTTCGATTTGCGCGCGCTGCTGCGCTTCATCGTGACCTCGCAAACGTATCAGCGTTCGAGCGCCACAAACGAAACCAACGCCGGCGACACGCAATGTTTCTCGCACTACGTGCCGCGCCGCCTCGACGCCGAGGTGCT
Source organism: Opitutaceae bacterium (assembly GCA_031263125.1). Taxonomy (GTDB): domain Bacteria; phylum Verrucomicrobiota; class Verrucomicrobiia; order Opitutales; family Opitutaceae; genus Ereboglobus. The sequence goes on from JAISGL010000078.1 coordinate 7,757, forward strand.
GGCCGACGCTATCGGCACGGCGACGGGCGCGTACGAATCCTTCACGAGCCGCATCCCCGAGCCGTTCGCCATGTGGCCGGACGATTTTCACAGCGTGCAAAATCCCGACGCGAGCGTGACGAGCGGCTTTCTGGAAACGTTCGGACGCCCCGGTCGCGACACGTCCTACGAAGTCGAGCGCGACCGCAATCCTTCGATGGCGCAGGCGCTTTACCTGCTCGATTCCGGGGAACTCGCCAGAAAACTCGCCAAAAAAGACGGCGTCGTGCGCGCGCTCGCCAAAACGCACGGCTCCGATTACCGCGCGTTTGCCAGGGAATGTTACCTGATGCTGCTCACGCGCGAGCCGGCCGGTGCCGAGCTTGAACGCGTCGCCAGCCACATGCAGGCGACATCCGACAAAACCAAGGCCGCGCAGGACATCGTCTGGGCGCTGATCAACACGAAGGAATTTTTATACAAACACTAAAGAAATTTTCGATTTTCGATGTCAGGCTTCTCGCTTCGCTCGGAACTCGATTTTCGATTGCACGCTACCGCGCGGCAGTCGCTTCGCGACAGTTTAAGATGAAAGTTTAAGATTAAGGTCCAAACCTCCACCTCCACTCCCTCACTTCAACTTCACCGAACTTCAACTTAAACTCTCAACTTAAACTGGCGGCGCAGCCGCCCTTCGGAGCGGTAGCTCCCAATCGAAAATCGAGAATCCAAAATCCAAAATCCCTATGCCTGATCCTCTCTGCAATCACGAAGACCACTCCCGCGACGCGCTTTACCGGCGCTCGTTCGACCTTGTTTCACGGCGCGATTTTTTGCGCATCGGCGCGCTCACCGTCGGCGGACTGGCGATGGCGCCGTTTTTGCGCGCCGCGCCCGCGTCCGGCGCGCGTGCGAAGGCGGTCATCCAGTTGTTCCTCTTCGGCGGGCCGTCGCACCTCGACACGTTTGACCCGAAGCCGCTCGCGCCGTCCGATTTCACCGGCCCGTGGCGCAAGGCCATCCCGACAAACGTGAGCGGCATCGAGATCAACGAACTGCTCCCCCTCTCCGCCAGACACGCCGACAAATACACGCTCCTGCGCGGACTCTCGCACAGCACCAACGGACACGAGACGGCCACCTACATGATGCAGACCGGCACAAAGCCGAACTCCGGCCTCGTGTATCCGTCGATGGGCGCGGTGATCGCCTACAAGATGGAGGAGGCCGGCCTGCTCAAAGGCCGCGCCCTCCCGCCCTACATGTCGGTGCCGCTCGCCATCGGACGTTTTTCTGAAACCGGATTTCTCGGGCCGAAATACCGCTCGTTCACCCCCGGCGGCCTCGCCGAACCGATCAACGCCGCCGAGCGCGAACGCCTCGAAAAACGCTCCTCGCTGCTCGACGACCTCGACGCCTTCGGGCACTCGCACAAAACCGTTTTCGAGGAGGCCGATTATTTTCGCGACCAGGCGCGCGAGATGGTCCTTGGCAAAACACGCGACGCGTTCGACATCTCCGGGGAAAACGCAAAGACACGCGAACTCTACGGCGACACCGAGTTTGGCCGCTCGTGCCTGCTCGCGCGCCGCCTCGTCGAGCACGGCGTCGCCTACATCACCGTGAACATGCGCGGCTGGGACACGCACCGCGACCAGGCCGAGCGTTACAAAAAACTCATGCCCGATCTCGACCGCGGCTTCTCCGCGCTCCTCACCGACCTCGCGCAGCGCGGCCTGCTCGACACGACTATCGTCACGTGCGGCGGCGAGTTTGGGCGCACGCCGAAATTCATGACCGAGCCGCCGTGGAATGGCGGGCGCAACCACTACGGCGCGGCGTTCTCGTGGGCAATCGCCGGCGGCGGATTCAAGGGCGGCCAGATTGTCGGCGAAACCGACCAGCGCGCCGAAAAAGTGATCAAGCGCGCCATCTCGCCGTGGGATTTGTCAGCGAGCATTTATAAACTGCTCGGCATCGATCCCGATGGCGCCCTCCCCCACCCTCTCGGCTGCGCGGCATACGTGACGCCGCGACAGGAGGCGCCAAAACCAACGGCGGCGGCAGCCGCGCAAGCTGGAAAAAAGAACACGGGCCAGGCGACGCCGGGCGAAGGAATGCTCAAGGAGATCATGCCCGCCTGACGGCGGGAAAATTCCAAAAGCCAATGATCAAACTCCAAAAAAAATCCACGGATCAAATTCCAAAAAACAATATTCAAACTCCAAAAAAATCCGAAATCTCGAATCTCAAATTTCAAAGCATGTCACACGCAAGCATGCCTCACGCAAACATATCGCGCGCAAACATGGCTCACGTCTTTCGTATTCTTTTTGGAATTTGGACATTGGCATTTGGAATTTGCGGCCACTCCGTGGCCGCCCCGTATATCGAGTATCTTTATCCCGCCGGCGCGCAGCAGGGACGCACGGTGGAAATCACGCTCGGCGGGCGCTCGTTCGACGGGGCGCGCGAAGTTTGGGTGAGCGGCGAAGGCGTCACCGGCGAAGTGCTCGAAGTCAATCTGCCCACCGACGAACAAATCAGGGAGGCGCAAAAACGCGACGAGGTTGCCAACCAAACTGCGCGCGTGCGCCTCACCATCGCGTCCGATGCCGGGGCGGGCGTCCGCGACTTGCGCGTCATGGCGAGGGAAGGTCTGTCGAATCGATTCCGATTTGAAATCGGCAATCTCCCCGAGGTTTCCGAGACGGAGCCGAACAGCATTTTTGCGGACGCGCAAAAGCTGCCCGCGCTCCCGCTCACCGTCAACGGCCAGGTCAAAAACGCCGACCGCGATTTCTTCCGTTTCAGCGCGCGCGCCGGACAGCAGCTTGTTATCGAGGTGAAGGCGCGCGCGATAAAACCGTATCTCGCCGACGCCGTGCCGGGATGGTTCCAGGCGCGCATCGCACTCTACGACAGCGCGGGCGGCCTGATTGCGGAGGTGGACGATTTTCGCTTCGATCCCGATCCGGTGATGTTTTTCAAAGTGCCCGCCGACGGCGACTACGCCGTCGAAATTTGGGATGCGCTTTCGCGCGGGCGCGACGATCTCGTTTACCGCATGAAAATCGGCGAGCTGCCCTACGTGACCGACATTTTTCCGCTCGGCGGCAACCGCGCGAACACACAGCAGCGCGTCGTCGCGCGCGGCATCAACCTCCCCGGCAACAAGGCCGCATGGCGCATCGACCTCGCCAACCGGCAACCCGGCATCATGCAGACCGGCTTCAAACTCAAGGACGGAACGGAAACCAATCAACTGTCCTTCGAAATCGGCGACCTGCCGGAAATCACGGAGGCCGAGCCGAACCATGCGCCACGCCAGACGCAGCGCGTCACGACGCCCGTTGTCATCAACGGCCGCATCGACAAACCGGGTGACGCGGACGTGTTCACGTTCACCGCAAAAGCCGGCGACAAACTCGTCTTCGACGTGATGGCGCGCCGCCTCGGTTCGCCGCTCGACGCGAAGATCACGCTCGGTCCGCAGCGGATGCTCGGGAAATCCATCGTGATTGACGACGTGAAGGACGAACGCTTCGGGCTGATCACGCACCACGCCGACCCGCGCCTCGCGCACACGTTTGAGAAGGATGGCGACTACCACGTCACGATTGAAGACACGCAAGGCAAAGGCGGCCCCGAGTATGCATACCGCCTTGGCATCGCGCCGCAGCAGCCGGATTTCGAACTGCGCGTGATGCCGGACAACCTGAGTGTGCCCGCCGGCGCCAATGTTGTCGTGCAACTGAAGGCGATCCGTCGCGACGGCTACAGCGGTCCGATCCGCCTGCACACCGAAGGATTGCCGCCCGGTTTTGAACTTGCGGGCGCGGAAGTCGGCGCGGGCAAAAACCAGACCATCCTCACGCTCGCCGCCCCGCCCGATGCGCCTCCCGGCGTCTACAAACCGCGTTTCCGGGCCGAGGCCGAAATCGACGGAAAAACTGTGAAGCACGACGTCAACGCCGCCGAGGAACTGATGCAGGCATTCTTCTATTATCACACCGTGCCCGTCGACCAAGGCTACCTCGTCGTGACGCCCGCCAACCCGTTCCGTGTCGAGTTGATGCGACCTGCCGGTGCGGGACCGCTTGAGCTTGTGTTTGGCGAGGAAACGGAAATTCCCGTGCGCATCATCCGCAATCCCCGTGCGCTCGCGGCGCTGCAACAGTTGCAACAGCCGCAACAGGCACGGCAGCCGCGGCAGTCGGCGCAAGCCGCCGCGAAATCCTCTGGAAAACAAAATCAGGGGCAGGGCAATGCAAAGTCCGGTGCAAAATCCGGTGGCGGCAAGGGTGGCGGCAAGAAACAGCAGGCGAAAGCGCAGCAAAACAAACAGGCGCAGCAAGCGGCGCTGGCGAAGTTGCCGATACGCGTGACGGCCACGCGCGGTGGCAAAGGCATGATTGCCGACGCGGCGGTGATTGCGCCCGATGCGACAGAAGGCGTGATCAAGGTACGTTGCACCAATGCCGCGATGGTTGGTCAGGAAGGAGTGTTTATCATCGAAGGCACGATGCGTCCGAAGGGAACAAAGATTTCCTCACTCGCCCCCGCCCTGCCCTTCAAGGTGCTGCCCGCCGAGGGAGACGACCCCGTGACGCCCGCAAGGGATCTGGCCGAAAAAAAGAAAACACCGAAGAGCCAGAAGAAGTGAGGAGTGCGTTCCACTGGGCGAAAGCTCTGCGACACCATTGCCAGCAAGCGCCCAAAATCTCACTATTGTATAACAGAGAGGAGGATATGCCCGATTGACTGGATCGAGTCGCTACCGGGATTTGCACCCGGCAGGTCTCTCGCACTACTGAACGCATGCGTCGTTTGGATGCGCCAATGCGCTGGTCGTTGATCAATTCGTTTGACATGTGTGCATAGATGATATAAAGGGACAGATTATTTTTTTCTTGACGAACAATTATTTTTCGATGTTCTTTTTCACATGCGAATCGCACGGATAAAAATTCATGGGGAGGATGCCGTTTACCACTGCATCTCACGCACTGTTAACGGCGAACGGCTCTTCGACGAGGATGCCAAGGAGATGTTCCGCCGCCAAATGTGGCAAATCGCCGAGTACTGCGGCGTTTCCATTCTCACTTACGCCGTCATGGAAAACCACTTCCATGTGCTTGTCAGGGTTCCAAAAAAAGCGCCGATCTCCGACGAGGAACATCTGCGTCGCTATCGTTTGCTCTATCCAAAACCAACCCGCTTCCAAACGGCATCGCTGGCTGTCGTCGAGTCACAGCTAAAGACTGGCGGTCCTGACGCCGACTCATGGCGCAAACAGCAGCTTGCCCTCATGAATGATGTCTCGGCTTTCATGAAGTTGCTCAAGCAACGCTTCACCATCTGGTTCAATAAAACGCACAACCGTTTCGGCACGCTTTGGGCCGAGCGTTTCAAGAGCGTGCTCGTTCAGCCGGCAGGGCGTGCCGTTCGCATCGTAGCTGCGTATATCGACTTGAATCCTGTTCGCGCAGGACTCGTCGATGATCCCAAGGACTACCGGTTTTGCGGCTATAGCGAGGCTGTCGCGGGCAGGAGAATCGCTCGGGCGGGACTCATACATGTCATCGGCGAGGATGACGCGCGTACCTGGCAGGGCGCGCAGGAATATTACCGGCTCATGATTATCGGCAGCGGCGCCAAACCACGCGCTGGCAAAGCTGCCGTTTCGGAAAACCTTTTCGAGGAAACGGTGCACGCGGGAGGGAAGCTGCCACTGACTACTGCATTGAGATGCCGGATACGCTATTTCACCGATGGCGGCATACTCGGCGGCAGGGCCTTTGTCGCGAAACACCTCATGCTCTGCCGGCGAGGGACGGGGTTGCGCCGCCGCAAGGAACCCCGTGCCCTGCCGCCCGTCTGCGACTGGGGCGGCGCGGCTGGTGACAGTGGCGCGGACGGCGGCAGCGACATGGACGAAATCATGGTTTTGCGCACGCCACGGCGACGCACGCTTGCGTCCGGCTGAATTAAACCGGCGAACCGGCGTGAGCTGGCTCAACGAATGGGCAGGTCTGGCAACCTCGGCCTGACAACCTGCGCCAGTGTCCAGCCAATCGGCATCAGCCGGGCGGTTTCCCTTTGGAATTGCTCCGATTTTGCGACGTTTGAAAAATGACTCTGCACTATATTTCCAACACACATCCTGACGATGGCGTCGCAGAGATCCGCCCAAAATAAAAACGGCGCCATTTGCGGGCGCCGTTTTGGGTGATTGCAGTTTCGTTTTTTGAATCAGAGGTCCGTGATCGGTTTGTATTTTGGCACGAGGGTTTTCATGATTATCCAGCCGACAAGATACGCGAAGGCGCAGATGCAGAAGATCACGAAATAGCCCGCGGGTTTGCCCGTGAAGCCCATGAAGGTCATGCCAGTCTCGCCGGCGTGGTCGAAGAGTTTTCCGGCGCCTTTGTTCATGAGCATCGAGCCGACGCCGCCAGCCGCGCCGCCGATGCCGGTGACGGTCGCGATGGCTTTCTTGGGAATCATGTCGCCAATGGTGGAAAAGAGATTCGCGCTCCATGCCTGGTGCGCGGCACAGCCGATGCTTATCATGAGCACCGGCAGCCAGGGCGAGATCGTGCCGAGGGGCTGGGCGAGGAGGACGCTCAGGGGGAAGAAGGCGAAAATGAGCATGGCCTTCATGCGGGCGGCATAGGGGTTTTGCGCGCCGCGGTTGATGAAGATGGTTGGGAGTTTCCCGCCGAAGATGGAGAGCACGGTGACGATGGCGTAGAGGGTGAAGATGAGCATCATGCCAAGACCTTCGGTCATTTTGATGTTGAACTGGGTGTTGAGGTAAACGGGCATCCAGAAGAGGAAGAACCACCACACGCCGTCGGTCATAAACTTGCCGGCGATGAAGGCCCAAGTCTGCCGGAAGGTGAAGCATTGCCAAAAGGAGATTTTTTTGTCGGCAGGCGTTTCCGACGCGGGCGCGGCGGCAGCGG
>JAISGL010000109.1 GCA_031263125.1 Opitutaceae bacterium
ATATCGCAACCGGCTGCCAAAAACCGACGACCGGTTCAATGTGCTGGCCGCCGGCCTGTGGAATTACGCCATCAACTGAAAGGTCTCCGAGGGCGGAGCTTTCCCTTGATTTTTATACCACAACGTGTCTATTGGTAATTCGAAGCGAATTATCACGCGTTATGGGATACTGGGAGCAAAATCCCGCCGGTTGCGTAACATCAGTCATTCGCCTGCCGCGTTTTTGCGGGCGGGCCAGAGCGCCCACATGAGCACGGCGGCGGCGGCGGAGACGTTGAGCGATTCGATGACGCCGGAGCCGGGGATCGTGACAAAGCGCGTGCAGGCGGCGGCGACGTTGGCGGAGAGGCCGGTTTCCTCGTTGCCAAGCACGAGCGCGACGGCGCGGTTGGTGCCGATTTCACGGGTGGCTTTGTGAAGCGGAGCAGGCGACGCGATGGCGGCTCCGGCGACGTCGTAGCCGGCTACGGTGAGCGCGCGGCAAAGGCCCGGCAGGTCGTAGACGCGAAAGATGTCCACGTATTGCATGCCGCCCTTGGCGATGCGGTAGGCCGATTCGTCGGGGAGGGCTTGCTGCTGGTCGTCGGCGAGGATGATTTTGCGGATTCCAAAAAACGCGGCGGTGCGCACAAGCGCGCCGAGGTTGTGCGCGTTGCCGATGCGGTCGAGGATGAGAACGCCTTCGCGGGCTTTGCCCCAGGCGGCGACTTCGTCGAGCGTGGGTTCGCGCAGTTCGGGCGCGGCGATGATGGCGACCATGCCGCCGTGGTGGATGGTGCCGGAGATCTTTTGCAGTTCGGCGTCGGGGACCATGCGATAGGGGCGTCTGGCTTTCGCGAGGTGGCTGGCCATTTTGCCGGCGCGCGTGGAGGTGGGCGCGTCGAAGAAGAGGCGTTTGATGGCGTCCGGGTTTTGCGCGAAGAGCGCCGTCACGGAGGCGGGGCCGCATACGGGGATTTCTTTGGGTCTCATGGTGTGGTGTGGTGTGCGTGTGCGTGGCGTGCGCGTATGTGGTGTGTGTGTGCGTGCGCGTGTGTGTGGTGTGCGCGTATGTGTGGTGTGCGTGTGGTGTGTGTGCGTGCGTATGTGATGTGCGTGCGTGTGTGCGTATGTGGTGTGTGTGCGTGTGTGTACGTTGAGTGGGGGTGGGTCGGGTCGATTTAAGTCGATTTAAGTCGGGTCAGGGGGCGACTTCCAGTTCGAGGCGGGCGGCGGCTTCGAGGGCGTCGATGCCGGAGCGCACGGAGGCGTCGGTCGGGCCTTCGACGAGGAGGCGGAGTTTGGTTTCGGTGCCGGAGTAGCGGACGAGCACGCGGCCGTCGGAGCCGAGTTGTTTTTCGAGGGCGGCAATGGCGGCGGCGAGGCGCGGGAGCCGGGCGAGGGGGATTTTTTCGCGGACGCGGAGGTTTTTTGCGGCCTGCGGAAATTTTTCCAGGACGCGGCGGAGTTCGGAGAGCGGCCTGCCGGTGGCGAGCATGACTTCGATCACTTTGAGCGAGGCGAGGAGTCCGTCGCCGGCGCTGGAGATGTCGGGGAAAATAATGTGCCCGGAGGATTCGCCGCCGAGGGTGGCTCCGGTTTCGCGCATTTTTTCGGCGACGTAGCGGTCGCCGATGTCGGAGCGCACAACGCGGCCTCCGGCGGCGCGAATCGCGGCGTCGAGGCCGAGGTTGCTTTGCATGGTGGCGACGAGCGTGCCGGCGGCGAGCTGGCCGCGGCTGAGCGCGTGGAGGGCGAGGAGGGCGAGAATTTCGTCGCCGTCGAGGATGCCGCCGCATTCGTCGCAGAGGATGCAGCGGTCGCCGTCGCCGTCGTGCGCGATGCCGAGGCGCGCGCCGGTTTCGAGGACGCGGGCGGCGAGCTGGCGCGGGTGTTCGCTGCCGACGCCGGCGTTGATGTTGCGGCCATTGGGTTCGCCGCCGAGCGCGGTGAGTTTTGCGCCGAGCGCGGCGAGGACACGCGGGCTGGTGATGCAGGTCGCGCCGTTTGCGGTGTCGAGAACAACGGGCCATCCTTCGAGGGCGCGGGCGGGCAGGATGGCGGTCATTTTGTTGAGGTAGGGGCGCAGGCCGTCGGTGCGCGCCCAGAGCACTTCGGCGCCGTCTTCGCGGTCGGCGAGGCGGGCGAGCGTGGCGCGGCCCGCGGTTTCATCGGGGAGGGCGTTTTCGATTTCGAGTTCCTGCGCATCGGAGAGTTTCAGGCCGTTGTTGTTGAAAAATTTGATGCCGTTGTCCGGGGCGGGATTGTGCGAGGCGGTGATCATGACGCCGAGCGTGGCGCGTTCGGCGACGACCGCCATGGCCAGCGCGGGAGTGGGGACGATGCCGAGGGTGACGGGTTCCATGCCGCCCGCGGAGAGGCCGGCGGCGATGGCTTGCTGGAGAAGCCAGCCGGACTCGCGGGTGTCGCGTCCGATGAGCACATGGCCGCGCCTGGCGAAGCGCGCGGCGGCGTGGCCGAGGCGCGCGGCAAAATTTTCGTTGATCACGGGTCCCCCGAAGGGGCCGCGAATCCCGTCGGTGCCGAAATAGTGGCGCTGGGTTTGCGACATCCACGAATCCAAAGTGAAAACATGGCCGGGCGAAAAGCATATTCTCGGCGGAGTGCGCGGCGGAATGCGCGGCGGAATGCGCGGCGGAGTGCGCGGTGAGAATGCGCGACATCCGGCGCGCGGAGATGCGTGTCACGGGTTTTTGTTATTATGGCATCCGTAATGCATGCGTGGACATCCGTGACCGGATTGGAATTTTTCTGCTCGTGATTTTTCCGGAAATTTGCGGGCTATGGGGGCATGTTTGAAAAGAAAAAGAAAACCGGGGAGAACGATGAGCCGAAGAAGCTCAGCAGCTACACCATCACGCTCGATGACGCGCAGATGGAAAAACTGCGCGCCTACTGCGAGCGGCGGTTGTGGGTGCCGTTCGAGGTGGCGTATTCGCGCTTTGCCTACAAGGCCGATCACCTGAAGTTCAACGTGACGGCTTACACGAGCGGCAAGGTCGTCGTCGCGGGAAAGGGGACGGAGGATTTTGTGCGCGACGTGATCGAGCCGGAGATCACGATGGCCCCGAAGCTCGGTTACGACGAGGTGCTGCATCCCGAGTGGTTCGAATCGCACGCGGGTCTCGACGAAAGCGGCAAGGGCGATTTTTTCGGGCCGGTGACAACGGCGACCGTGATCGCCGACAAGGCCGCAATCGAAGCCTGGATACAGGCGGGCGTGCGCGATTCGAAAAAGGTCGCGGACACGCAGATCGTGAAACTCGACGGGATCATTCGCAAAACGCCGGGTGTGGTTGTCGAGGTTTTCGCGTGGGAATACATGACGAAATACAACGAGCTTATGATGCGTCCGCGCGCGAACCTGAACCTGCTTCTCGCGTGGCAGCACGCGCGCGGTTTGATGGCGGCGCTTGCAAGGAAAAAAGTGCCGTGGGGTTTGCTCGACCAGTTCAGCGAGCAGCCGCTCGTGCAGCGCGAGTTGAAGAAAAAAGGCATCGAGGGTTTCGACCTGCGCATGCGCACGAAGGCGGAGGAAGACCCGGTCGTCGCGGCGGCGTCGATTTGCGCGCGCGCGGAATACGTGCGGCAGATGCAGAAGCTCTCAAAGCGTTTTGGCGCGAAACTTCAAAAAGGCGCGGGGCCGATTGCGAAAAAACAGGCGGGCGAAATCGTCGGACGTTTCGGCGCGCGCGCGCTGGGCGAGTTTGGCAAACTGCATTTCAGAACGGCGTATGAAGTCGTGTCCGCCGCGGGCAAGCTGGACGAGCTGCCGCTGCCGGTGCCGAAGGAAAAATTTGTGCGGAAGTAGGGCGTTTTTGGAAGGCGGATATCCGCGACGCCGTGGCAGGAAGGCCGGGCAAAAATACGGTGAGAATTCGAGCGCTGTCCCGCAACGGCGCCGCAGTGATCCGCCCTGCCATGATGAAGTATGCGCATGACTGCGAAATGGCATGGGGCGCGGGGCGCGGGTGTTGCATTGTTGTGCCCGGACGACGGTGGCGGCGAAGGCTGCTGCCGCCGCGATTTGTCTACTCTTCGAGTTCGACGTTCCAGTAGGCGAGGTCGAGGTAGTCTTTCCAAATTTCGCGGTGGTGATGGCTCAACACGAGGCTGATGACGGGGCGCCATTTCGGTTTTTGCGGTTTGCGGATGAGGCGCATGCCGGCCTCGTGGGGGAGGCGGTTGGCTTTTTTCGTGTTACAGCGGATGCAGGAGCAGACGATGTTTTCCCATGTGGTGCGGCCGTTGTAGTGGCGCGGAATCACATGGTCCAGGTTCAGTTCCTCGCGCGGGAAAATCTTTGCGCAATACTGGCACTGGTTTTTGTCGCGCTCGAAGACGTTGTTGCGCGTGAGCTTCAGTTCCTTGCAAGGGAGTTTGTCGAAAAAGGTGAGGAGGATGACGCGGGGGAGGCGGATGGCGCGCGTGGGGGTGTGGACGGTTTCGGCGGGCTTGAGGGGCGGGTTGTGATGCGAGAAGTCGATCCAGTCCATCATCGAGAAAGTGCGGAAGTCCTCTTCGTGAAGATGGACGACTTGGGCATGTCCTCGCGCGAGCAGCGCGAAGGCGCGTTTGGCGCCGATGACGTTAATCGCCTGCCACAGGCGGTTAAGTACCAGCACGGGTTGTTCGAGGACGGCCTCCATACGGGAGTTGTGGAGTAGCGGGACGCACGGGCGCTGTCAAGCGGGGGAATGTGACGGTTCGGGGAATGTGACGGTTGCGTGACGGGGTGTGATTGCAAAATTGAATCGCTTCGCGGCTCTCCCGCACCGTTTGCTCGCATCGCTCTTCCGCATCCTTTGCCGCGTCTCTTACTATCTGATGTTACGCGGACGGCAGGATTTTGTAGGGCCTGACCTTGTGTCAGGCCGCGAATTACCTGTGTGGCTTCCCACGCGAACGCGGCCTGACACAAGGACAGGCCCTACGCGCCGCGTAACATCAGTTACTATGTTCGCTCGTACCTGTTCACGGCTTACTTGTATTAAAAACGTCGAAAAAACTTTTGAAATGAATGGCCTGAATGGAACGGGGCGGGATTTCAATCGTGAGAAGGCCATTGTCTGCTATTTTGACTTGGGTGCCATCCGGCAGGAAGGCGTTTGCGTCCTGTGCCTTGGCTGCAAGGACAACCGTATCCGGCGCTTCTGAATAATTACAAATCCCCGCCATGTAGATTTCCCCGTTTTTATCGAGCAGCACGGAGACGTCGGTTTTTATTCCTTTTTTTATTGTCTCCACCACCGGGTATAACGCGTCGCGGAAACAGGGGAAAAGTTTTTCAAAATAACCCAGTGCATTTGATTCCGATTCGGAAAATTCCAATTTGTGCCCCAATATAAATGGGACATGCAGGCATTTTCCCGCGCCCAACGAAGATTCCACCAAGGCGGGCAGACCTCCCTGTGTTTTTAGCAATGCGCGACTGTTATTTTTGAGGCGGAGTTCCTGAAAATAATCGTCGTGAAATACAAGCTCGTGTGATTCGAGTGCGATGGAGTCGCGGAATCTCGCGGAAAAGTTTACCTCTTCGAAACCCAAGGCTTCGTGAAGCCCCGCTCCCGGCGCGTGTGACCACAGGTTGCCGTTTTCATCCAGAATCGCAAAACGGCTTTCGGTGACCAGCACGCCGCCTGATTGAACGAAATTAATGAGCGTGGATACCAAGGCAGCCGACACGCCCGCGAGACATGGCACGACAAGGACTTTTATATTGGAGGGAATGCCATGTTCCAATTGCCCTGGCGTGACATAGGAGGGGGCGATGCCTTGAAGCCAAAGACCGCGAAACCATCCCCTGTGTGTATCTGTATAAAAGGAAGGCATGGAGCCTTCGCCAAAACCAATGCCGATGGCATTATAAAGACGCTCGGCTTCCGGGTCGAAAAGGATTGCGCAACCGGCGTCGTCCGGTGTGGCGGCGGCCAGGCCCCCGGCATGTTTTTCGGCAAAGCGGGCGACTTCCGAGGCTTGTGCCGCGAAGTGATTCGGGTGGCCGGAAAAATCGGTGAGTCCGCGTCCTGAAACCTGCCTGCCCCGGCGAAACGGACGATATTTCCAATATATTATGCCTTGGATGCCATGAAACAATGCCTGATAACTCCAAAGCCGCAGCTCGTCGGACATGGATGATTTTTCCAGCGGGAACAGGCTCCGGTTGTGCGTCATGAGTTCCGATATGAATACCTGTTTCGTTCCCGCCACGGAGCGTCCGTGCCGCCAGAATTGAGGCCAGAGCCAGGCATCGCGTTCCCACCATGACTTGGCCAGCATGTTGGCGTAGCAGGACAGGCCCAGCGCATCGCTTTCCCGCACGGCATCCCAGTCGCTGACCCCGTAATAAGGTTCCGTGCGATTATGCAAAACGTCGCTGCCCAGCACATCTATAAACACCGGGGTGGATGGGTCGATTTCCTTTAACATTTTTCGCCACCAACAGATTTGATCCGCGAAATCATGCGAGCGAAAACGCAGCCAGTCCCTTTGCGGCACGACTGACGACCATGACCAGACACGATAATCGGGAGGCAGCGCCGCGATGCGATCAAAGTCCTTGAAATAGGCGCCCCATGCCCGGTTCAATTTTTGGATGTCGTCCTGGTATTGTTTGCGAAGAAATTCGACAAACGCCCCGACAGTCTCCGGCGAACGGGAATCATTGCCGATTTCATTAAAAACATCGTATGCGAGCAAAGCGGGATGTCCCCGGAAATGTCCGGCCACATCGTGGAAATAACGCGCGAGAAGCGTCTCTTTCTGTTTATTATGAAATCCGTTTTCGCGGTAATTGGGATTTTGAATATACCCGTGACATTCAGGCGCATCCGCCTCCTGCATAAACTGCCCTTGCAATTCAAGAATAACCTTGATGCCCAGTTCCGCGCATCCATCCATGATGGCGTCAATCGTTCCGAATGCGGTCTCACCGGGTGGATTGCCTTCCCAGCGGCTCACCGGTGGATACAGCACGATTGTATTGAAACCCAGTTTTTTTATATTTTCCAGATCACGACGCATTTCGGCGGGCGTGACATCCTGTTCGGCCAGGAAAACGACTCCGAATGGAATCATATTAAAAGACAGATTGGTGGTTTTCATGGTGTGCAAACGAGCAATTCGAGTGATGTTTCCGGCGGCAAATGTACTGACGCGCCGGGGCCGCTGGCCGGAAGAATAAACCGTTGCCCACGCCTGAGCCGGGCTTCATGTCCTCCGCATACAAGCGTGCCGTCGCCTGAGACAACAAACAAAAGCTGTATGGACGCCGGGGCGGGCAGCAAACCTCCTCCATTATCAAAACAATATTTTTTTATACCAAAACAGCCGGTATGCGACCGTCCTACAAGCTCCTCCATTGTCAGGTGATCCGTCTTGGACAATATCACCGGCTGCAACTGGCAACGCCGTCTGATTTCACTGACAGAATATTGCGTGTAATCAAAAATACGCAGGCAAAAATCGAGATCGCGTCCCATAAACCGGCCTTCGGGAGGGACGACCACTCCGTTTCTGGAAAACTCGCAGCGAACAACCCAATCGGAAGGCTCCATCACCTCCAGCATCAAGACTCCTTCTCCAATGGCATGCGGCATTCCGCCCGGAACAATCCAAATGTCGCCGACATTGAGCGGGATGGGTTCAAAACAGGCATCCATTGCGGCGATGTCCTGGGTTTCAATGATATGCCGCCATGTTTCCGGGGTGGGCGCGTGTTGAAATCCCAGACGCAAACAGGGAGATGTTCCTTTTCGGAAACCGAGAATAATATACGACTCGAATTTTCCGTATGAAGAATTCAAATATTTTTGCGAGAATGCGGCGGTGGGATGCGCTTGCACATGGAGGCGCATGGAGGAATCGAGCAGCTTGGCCAGAAATCCCAGTCCGGTTTCTTTTTCACGCCAATGGTTTCCGCCGAGGCAATAGGCCGGTTCCGCATCCAAGAGTGATTTTAGCAAATGGATTTTGCCATCGGGCGATCTTATACTTGTCAATCCTTCGTCCGGCACGGGAGGCATGCCGGGATTTTTGGCGACGACGGTCGAGGCGATCCAATCCTCCGGACGATTGCCATCGGTTGCCGCCGGCTCGCCGTTGAACGCGGACAAGAGCGCGCCACCGTGATAATTACGACGCACACGGTTCGGCAGTATTTCCCAGAAAGGGGAAGGCTGTTTCATTTATATAAAAGATGTTTTTCCCGTTATTTGCAGCGGCTCCTCAGGCCGGTGGCTTGCCTTGGCGCCGCCGCTCAAACGTAGCGCAGGCTGCCAAGCCTGCTTTGGTTGCCGCACGCCGCGGGGGACGTTTTTTTTGAACCGGGCGAGGCTTCGCCTCGTCAGCAGGCTTGGCAGCCTGCGCTACATATATGCCGCGTAACATCAGTATATAAAATATTTTTTTCATACTTTGATATGGATGCCAATAATATCGTTATTCGCGGATGGAATCGCAAATTGAATGGAGGTCATATCAATGACTGGTGATATGCGGGAACAAACGATTCTGGTGGGAGAGCCGCGAAACGGTTCAATGTAAATAACCGTGGGTGAGGAGCAACGCGACGCAACCCACGGTAAGAGAATATAACACTCACGTCCCTGAAAGGGGCGAACCGGCTGTCACGCAGGGATTGTCCGCCCCTTTCAGGGACGTGGTTGATATTGGCAAATCCGTGGGTTCCGGCGCGATGCGCCTCCACCCACGATTATTCACAGCGCGGCTCCGCCGCAACCAAAGGTGGAGTGATTTTTAATTCACCACGGAGGGCACAGCGCGGCATAGCCGCAACCAAAGGTGGATGACGGCGGCAGGATATGCGAAAGGTTTTTGAGGGGTCTGTTTTGTCACAGAGGGCACGGAGCGCGCCGCAGCGGCGCGGCACAGAGGTTTGGGAGGCCCGTCCGGCTGAAAGAATGCCCGCACGCGGGGGG